>NZ_DJGW01000025.1:7397-14167 GCF_002432845.1 Sphaerochaeta sp. UBA5836 | reverse complement strand
CTGCAGGACAAGAGCCATGAGCAGCAGAACCTGGAGCGCGTCTATGAACTCTTTCCCCGCCTCAAGGAACGTCACTGGCAGCTGGCAGGAACACTTTCTGGCGGCGAGCAGCAGATGCTGGCCGTCGGAAGGGCCCTGATGGCCAACCCCAAGATGATCATGATGGATGAGCCGTCCCTCGGTCTTGCCCCGCTTGTGGTGAAGGACATCTTCTCCATCATCAAGAGAATCAACGAGGCCGGCGTGACCGTCCTGCTCATCGAGCAGAACGCCAACGTCGCCCTCAGAACCGCCCATACCGGGTATGTCATGGAGACAGGGAACATCACCCTCACAGGACCTGGCAAGGAGCTCTTGGAGAACGAGCAGATCAAGTTCGCCTACTTGGGCAAGTCCAAGTAACGAAGATCTTCAATCCATGAGTGATTCAGACAAGGAGGGGGAGACCCCTCCTTGGTGTATGGTTCACCTAGTTGATACCTATATCCGCTGTCTGATGTTCCTGTTGTAACCGCAAGACGTACTCCCTGAAGTCATCTTGATCCAGCTCAAGATACACATCCTTCTGCGGCAGTATTTCAATTGGGAATTGCTCACATTCATAGAATTCACTTGAATCGGAATGTTCCGGCCACTTGCAGTACATTTTTCTTGTACCCATTGTCGTGAGCAAGGTGGAAAGAGTGATTGAATCGTTGATGAGGCTGATTAGTTCTGCAACTGTTGCTTGGATTACAAGCCATTCGTAGTCTGGATGCCAACTGACGCAGATGGATAGATAATGATTACCCGCAGCGTCAAGCAAGCTGAACACCAAGGGCAGTGTGTTATACGAGAGAAACGTTCGATCTAGTGAGAGATTACCCCATGGGCTGTTTTTGAAATACTCTCCTGAATGTTCCATTATACTACCTCGAAATCTGTAAAAGGGCTCATACCTGAAAATACCATCTACAGCTCGATGAGGGAAGCTGGTAATCCAGACCCCGTTTTCGATTCATCACGCGGCTTGTTTACCGTTACCTTGCATAAACGGGCTTTCTTGGATGACCATCAGGAATTCATACCAAGTGAAGACATCTCTACTATTGAACACTCGATTCTGGAGTTCTGCAAGGTTCCTAGGACAAGGGTCGAGATAGCTGCCCACTTCAGGTTTAAGTCGGTCTCGTACTTCTCTACGAAACATGTGCTTCCCTTGGTGGAGAGAAACCTGTTGGTCATGGGTAATCCCGATCATCCGAAGAGTACGAATCAAACGTATACGACAGCTTCACTCGTTCGTTGAGAGGATTGCTTTTACACCTCGTTCACAAACGCCCCATTACGGATGAGGGTGCTGATGCACAGCATCGCAGATCCTATGACGCCGATGCTGTCGCCGAACTTGGTGACATTCACATCAAAGTCGCTCTTGATCCAAGGAGTTGCCTCGGTGATGATGGCGCGTCTGATGGAGTCGACATACTGTAAGCCGAACTCACACAGGTTGCCGCCGAGCACCACCGCCTTCGGGTCGTAGAACACCACCAGGCTGCCTACCATGGATCCGATGGTGTGGGCGCTTTCATCCACCATCTGGATGATCTGGCTGTCACGGCGTCGGATGGCCTCCTTGAGATCGGAGAGCTGCAGATACCCTTTTTCTTCTACCACCTTCTGCAGGAACGGATTCTGCTTGGTGTGAGCCAACAGCTCGGCGCGCTTGAGCAATGCACTGCCTCCGGCGATGGCTTCAAGGCATCCGACCTTGCCGCACTTGCACTGCTGCGTGTTGCCGTCAACCCTCATGTGCCCGATATTGCCGCTCATACCGCTGTTGCCACGATAAATCGAGCCTTGCACGATCATGCCCGCCCCGATACCGGCACCGAGCTTGATGAACAGGATGTCCTTGCCCCGGTACTGCTCGGACAAGAATGCTTCCCCGAAGGCCATGGTGTTCACTTCGTTGTCCACAAAGACCGGACATGCGTAAAGCTTTTCCAGTTTCGGTCCAACCGGATAGTGGTGCCAGCCGGGCATGAAAGCAGGGTGTACAGCGTAGCCGCCGGCAAAATCGACCGGGGAGGGAAGTCCCACCCCGATGCCGAGGATGGCGGTCTCCCGCTCCTTGAGGCTTTCCTGCAGTGCTTTGATGGTTTGGGAGATCTGCTTGAGAATTGCATCGGGGCCGTCGACATAGTCGATGGAAATACACTGCTCAACCAATAGTGTGCCCATGATATCACAGGCCCCTACTGCACAGCAGTCGGCATCCATTTCGATGCCGATGAACAAGCCGCGGTTCTGGTTGATGACCAGGCTCTTGCGCTTGTCCTGGCCCTCGAGGGGTTGTTCCAAGAGAATCCCGTCTTCGAGCAGCTTGTCCACATTGGCGGTGATGGTGCTGCGGGAGAAACCGCTGAGCCTGCTGAGCTCTGCACGGGTGATGGTTTTTTCATTCCACACAAGTTGGATGATGGTGTGGATGGCTAGGTTGGAACAGCAGTCGGTGATTCGTTTCATAGGCTCAGCATACTGCAAAACGGCTGGAGTTGGTAGATGGAATGACATATAGGATACAAAAAATGTTCGACAATCGAACAAAAAAGTTTGACAAATGAAAAATACTCCCTTATGCTGAAGCTGTACCAGACTTGAAACGACCCTTTTGAAGGAGCCGAACATGCAACTGCAACGAAAGCACAAGGATTGGATATGGGCCTATCTCTTCATAGCCCCCACTGTGTTGGGCCTGTATATCTTCTTCCTCTATCCCATGGTGAGTTCAGTCTTCATCTCCTTCACCAAATGGAATCATCTGAGTGCTCCCCAATACATAGGACTTTCAAACTACAAGCGGCTCTTTCAGGATCCAACCATCTGGCTCGAATTCAAGAACACCATGTTCTTCGTGCTGGTATCAGTACCTTTGACTGTCGGCATTTCGCTCTTTCTCGCCAATGCCCTGAATAAGAAACATCTATTGGGAAAGGGAGTATTCCGAACGATTTTCTTCCTTCCTTATGTCATACTGCCGGTTATCACAGCCCAGATTTTCATGATCGTCTTCAACTCCCGCTACGGTCTGGTAAACGGTCTGCTCAGGATTATGAACCTCCCGCAACCGGCTTGGTTCAGCAATGCCTTGCTGACTCGGTTCGTCATAGTCCTGGTGACGCTGTGGGCGAGCATCGGGTACTTCACCGTCATTCTTCTTGCAGGCCTTCAGAATATTTCACCTCAGTACTATGAAGCGTGCGACATCGACGGTGGCTCGTGGTGGGTGAAATTTCTGCACATCACCTTCCCGCTGGTTACCCCGCAACTGTTCTTCTGTCTTGTGCTCGCGATCATCAACAGCTTCAAGATGTTCGACTACATCTTTGTATTCGGCAAGAGCAATGTGATCGTCAGGGAGAACATCCGTACCATGGCCTTCGGCATCTACGAACGAGGGTTCACCTATCTGGAAATGGGGTATGCGTCAGCAGAGGCGATTATTTTCTCCCTTATCGTACTTTCCGTAACCATTTTGCAGAACGTCGGTCAGAAGCACTGGGTGCACTACAGCTGAGGAGGCAAGCCATGAGAAAACTGAATAAAACATGGGGAATCAGCATTGGCTTCTTCGTCCTTGCCGTATTCGCCCTCATCACCTTGGTGCCGTTCTTCTGGATAGTCGTCTCCTCCTTCAAGACCTATCGTGAGACGGTGCAGATTCCCGTGGTTTTTTTCCCGGCAAGCTTCACCAATCTGGACAACTACAAAGAGCTGTTCGGCAGGCTGAACTTTCTCTCGTATTACAAGAACAACATCATCAACACCATCGGCATCACCTTCCCCCAGCTGTTTCTCTCCTCGCTTGCAGCCTATGCATTCGCCCGTATCGACTTTCCCTTCAAGAATGTGATTTTCGTATCCCTGCTGCTGGCCCTGATGATCCCCATCCAGATGATTCTCATGCCCCGCTACAAGCTTATTCTCGACCTGGGGCTCTTCGACTCCTATCTGGGCATCATCATCCCCAGCATTCCCAGCGTGACAACGACCTTCTACATGCGCCAGCAGATCATGAGCCTGCCGCGGTCGCTGGATGAGTCCGCCTACCTCGATGGGGCGGGGCATTTCAGGATTTTTTGGTCCATTCTGCTGCCGCTCTGCCATAGTGCATTGCTCGCAACCGGCATCATGTGCCTGGTCTTCAGCTGGAACGACTTCCTTTGGCCGTTGGTGGTGATCAACTCGACAGAGAAGTACACCCTGTCCATCGCTGTCGCCAACCTGCAAGGTCAGCACCTGACCAGGGACAACCTGCTGCTTACTGCAGCGGTGGTGGTATCGCTTCCGATGGTTGTGGTGTTCATCATCAGCCAACGGTATTTCATCGAAGGCATCGCCTTGTCGGGAATCAAGGAATAACCGCATTCATATCCAGAATATGCTGGATTGAAATACAACAGGAGGAATCTATGAAAAAGGATCTGAGAACCGTCTTGGTGGCTATGCTGCTCATCGCCTTGTCATTGAACAGTTTGTTTGCGGCCGGAGGAGCCGAAGCAAAACCGCAGGAAACGAAAACGATCAACTTCTGGTACTGGGACCAGAATGGTGAGGAAGTCTACAAGAAAATGATTGCAGAGTTTGAGGCCCAGAATGCAGGAATCAAGGTAAACATGTCGATCATTCCCTGGTCCGACTACTGGACCAAGCTGCAGATGGCACTGCCAACCGGAACCGGACCCGATGTATTCTGGCTCAACCATCCCAATGCCGTGTCCTATCTTCCTACCGGTTTGATCATGAACCTCGAGCCCTACAAGGACCAAATCAAGTTTGAGAACTTCAACTCCATCTACTCTGAGCCGTTCATGCATGAAGGCAACCGCTATGGTGTACCCATCTTCTTCGACTCGGTCATTTTGTACTACAACAAGGCCATGTTCGACAAGGCCGGTCTTGCCTATCCTGACGACAGCTGGACCTGGGACGATTATCTCAACGCCAGTGCCAAGCTGACCATCAAGGACAAGGGCACCACCATCCAGTACGGCACCATCGCCGACCCCGACATGCAAAGCGGAGCTTCCAACTTCATCCTGCAGAACGGTGGAACACTGTTCAGCGAAGACCGCATGAAGCTTGTGATCGACACTCCCGAGGGAAGGGAAGCAGCCCAGTTCCTGCTCGACCTGATCTACAAGTACGGCTATTCACCGACGGTCAGCGAGATGCGCGAGATCACCAAGGCCACCATGTTCCAGTCAGGCATGGTTGCCATGATCACCAACCACACCGGCATCCTCAAGCAGTTTGCAGAGATTCTGGGTCCGGATCTGGGCATTGCCCCGATGCCCAAGCAGAAGCAGCGTGCCAGCATCTACCACAACCTCGGCTATGTGGCCTCGGCGAAGACCAAGCATCCTGAGGAAGTTATGAAGTTCATGTCCTACCTTGCCAGCGAACGGCATGCAACTTTGCTTTCCAGTGTTTGGGCACCCTGCTACAATGGCGGAGCAGAACTTTTCTTCAAGGAGTACAGCTGGCTTGACACCAAGGCTATTGTGGATACCGTCAACTACGGCTATCCGCTTCCAATCTCCGCTAAGAATGCAGGGCCCGTGTACACCTTGTTGAACAACGAGATGGACAAGGTGTTCATGCAGCCGCAGCTGGGAAACGGCCTTGCAGAGATTGAGAAAGTCATCAACGCAGAAATCAACAAATAACCATGCTATCATCAGGTTGCGCCCCGAACGGGGTGCAACCACATAATCCAGGAGGGAACCAATGGAGCCGATTCGTGTAGCACTGCTTGGGGCAGGAAGTAGGGGAACTCATGTATATGCCGCCTATGCAAAAGCACATCCCCAGGAGATGAGAATTGTTGCAGTAGCAGAACCCGATGATGTCAAACGACAGCACATCGTAGAGGAGCATGCTGTAAAGACTGCCTATGCAGTAAAGGATTGGCATGACTTGTTTGTCGTCAAGCAGGACTTCGATGCGGTGGTCATCGCCACCCAGGATACCATGCATCGCGATGCAATCCTGGCAGCCATTGAGAAGCAGTACCACATACTCTGTGAAAAGCCCATCGTCACCACCCTTGAGGACAGCAAAACCATTGCCCGGGCCTCCCAAAACTTCTCCAAAGTATTCGTCATCTCCCATGTGCTTCGGTACTCCCCCTTCTTCACCCGCGTCAAGAAGTTGATCGCCCAGGGTGAGCTGGGAAGACTCATCGGCATCGAGCTGGATGAGTGTGTAGGCCACATTCACATGTCCCACAGCTTTGTCAGGGGGCACTGGAACAACAGCAACACCTCGGCTCCCATGATTCTTGCCAAGAGCTGCCATGACATGGATATCCTGCTCTACCTGGCCGGTGCCGATTGCACCTCGCTCAGCTCCTACGGCGACCTGTACCATTTCAGGCAAGAGAATGCGCCGGAGGGCGCCCCGCTTCGGTGCACCGACAACTGCCCGCACTATGAAGCATGCCCGTATGCAGCACAAAAGATTTACCTTGGAAAAAACACCGCATGGCCGGTGGATGTCATAACCACCGATCTCTCGGTTGAAGGCAGGCTCAAAGCCTTGCAACAAGGTCCGTGGGGCCGTTGTGTCTACCACTGCGACAACAATGTCGTCGACCACCAGACGGTGAATGCACAGTTCGCCAACGGCGTCATCGCCACCTTCACCATGAGCGGCTTTACGATGACCACCCATCGGGGCCTGAGGCTGATGGGCACCCAGGCCGAGTTGATCGGAGACATGGAGAA
>NZ_DJGW01000025.1:3877-7325 GCF_002432845.1 Sphaerochaeta sp. UBA5836 | reverse complement strand
GGGCACAGCGGCAGTGATGAGCTGTTCGTAGCCGATTTTGTCCGCCAGGTGCGGGCGAACAACACCAACGGAGAAACCAGTGTCGCTTCCTCCTTGCAGAGTCACTCCATGGCTTTTGCTGCCGAGGCTTCGCGTCTTGAGAATGGAAAACGCATGCAAGTCGCCGATTTCGGCAAGCAGGAATAAGGAGCTCAGAGCATGATACGAATTGCACTTGTGGGCTGCGGTACGATGGGGGAAACCCATGCCCATGCCTACACTTCGCTTGAGGATGCCAAGGTGGTTGCAGTCTGTGACATCAGGAGCCACCATGCCGAAGCCTTGGCATCACTCTTGGGTTGTGAAGCCTTCACCTCCTATGAAGAGATGAACAAGAAGGCCGACTATGATGTATTGGATATCTGCCTGCCCACCTATCTTCACAGCCGGTATGCCATCGATGCCATGAAGAGCGGCAAGCACGTCTTCTGCGAGAAGCCCATAGCCCTCACCCTTGAGGATGCCAACCGCATGGTTGAAACAGCCGAAGAGAACAAGGTTACCTTCTCCGTCGGCCATGTGTTGCGCTTCTTCCCCCAATATCAGACGGCGGCCGATCAGATCAAGGCCGGCCGAATAGGAACACCTGCACTATTGAGGACTACACGCAATCAGGCATTCCCCGGTTGGAGCTGGGAGAACTGGTATCAGGACTTGGAAAAGAGCGGCGGGCCTGAAGTCGATTTAGCAATTCATGACTATGACTGGCTTCTTTGCAACTTCGGTCCGGTCACGCGCGTCTATGCAAAGAACCTGGGGCCGAAGCATCCAGAGCAGATGCACACTCTGGCCATCCTGCGCTTTGCAAGCGGGGCAATGGCTCATGTTGAAGCAAGCTGGGCGCTGCCCAAGGGCATCGAGTTCCGCACCACCTTTGAATTGGTGGGGACCGACGGCCAACTGTGCTATGACTCATCACGCGATTGTCCACTCAAGACGCAGCTGGGCAGTGATGAGGAGGTTTCGCTGTTCTATGACAACCCGCTCAGCGAGGAGATGAATCCATACCGTGCAGAGCTTGCAGCCTTTCTGCATGCTGTAGAGCACAAGACGGAGCCGGTTGTCACAGCCGCCGAAGCCATCGCTGCACTGCACATTGCATTGGCGGCCAAAGAGTCGGCCAGAAGCGGGAAGGTGGTACGTCTATGAAAGAATCAAGAATCGGAGTTGTCAGCTTTGAGCACATGCATGCACTGAGCTACACCCAACAGCTGTTGAAATACCCTGAAGTTGTGCTTGTCGGCATCGCAGATGAGGATGAAAAACGCGGTAAGGAGATGGCTGCCAAATTCCAGACAACCTACTATCGGTCCTATGAAGCTTTGCTTGATGAGCAGCTGGACGGGGTGATCATCTGCACCAACAACCGTGACCACGCCAAGGTCAGCATAGCCGCTGCGAAGAAAGGCCTCCACATTCTGGTTGAAAAGCCGTTTGCAACGACAATTGCTGATGCGAAGGCCATGCTTGCTGCTGCAAGGGAGGCTGGTGTTCAAATAATGAACGCCTTTCCGATGCGTTTCAACCCCAATGTAATAGCCGCCAAGAAGAAGATTGATGCCGGTCTGATAGGGGAGGTGCTTACCATCACCTCGATCAATCACGGTAAGATTCCCGGGCTCTGGTTCATCGACCCGTCCCTGTCCGGCGGTGGTGCGGTTATGGACCATACGGTGCACTTGGGGGACTTGATCCGCTGGTTCACCGGCTCTGAAATCAAGAGTGTCTTCTGCGAAAGCGGCGAGCTCTTGCACCATAAGGGCATTGATGACACCGGCTTGGTGATGATTGAACTGGACAACGGGGTGTTTGCCACCATCGATTGCTCATGGGCCCACCATACCAACTATCCCATCTGGGCCCAGGTTGATATGCAGATCATCGGGACGAAGGGCGTGATCGAGCTGAAAGCTTTCGCCCAGGTACTGCATCTGGACGACCAGGCCAACCAATGCTTCGAGGATATCAGTTGGAATGAGGAGGGTGATGAGGGCCTGATCAAGGAGTTTGTCCAGGTGTGTGCAACAGGGAAAACGCCCTTGGTGACCGGTCTCGACGGGCTCAGGGCACTGGAAATCGCTCTTGCCTCCTATGAGTCGAGCAGGACCAATGAAGCAGTAAGCCTTACGCAGGATTGAGAAACAGGCTGTTTGAAACACCGCTTTGGCGATCGCCAAGGCGGTGTTCTTTGGCGTAACATTGAAATGGTTCACAGAAATATGACGAAATATCAGGGATATAGGCCGACTCATGAGACGTGAATATGATTTTTCAAAGGGAACCAAGAATCCTTATGTTTCCAAATTGCCGAAACAACAAGTAACCATTCGGTTGGATTCAGAAACCATTCTTTATTACAAGCAAATGGCACAGAGAACCGGAATTCCTTATCAGACAATTATCAATCTCTATCTTACAGATTGTATGAAGAAGAGTAGGATGTTGGAATTTTCGTTCCCTGAACCATCAAAATGATGAGCAAGGCTGGTCAATCACCTATAGAAACCTAGTAGGGGAGATGAGAAAAATCTCTGCAAGTTGCTTCGCTTTCGCCTTGCTGATTGCTTTTCTTCCATTCTCCAGATCGCATACGTATTGCTTGGCAACACCCAGCGTATCAGCGAGCTGCTTCTGCGTCATATTTGCAAGTCTTCTGTGGAAACGCAGAGTTTTTCCAGGACTCATTTCTGCATCCATCTCTTTAAACCAAGGCATTTCAGCTACGCTCATATACTGGTCATCATCCTCGATATAAAGATCAGAGCCATAATGCTTCTTCAATAACACAACAATATCCTCCGGGATATCACCCTTCATTCGGATATCAATCAAAGGGAGCTTATTCACGACTGCCAACATAGTATACCTCCACAATATACAATCCTTTTTCAGCGTACCAACACGCAATCCAACTCCATCCTACATGACAATGGAATTTGGTGCCTGACGAATTCAGAGTACTGAAATTCCTGTATTCTCTTCGATATGGATCTTTTTCCTGCATATCAAGAATCAATTCGTGGAGTGTGAGTCTTGCATTCATTGGCATTTCCCGTATCACTCTTTGAAATTTCTTCTTCATTATGACTTCAAAGCACATACTTAATAATACCATAAAAAAGAGTACTAAGTAAACAAATATAGTATATCTTTACAAATTGTTCATTGCCCAAAGACGCTAAAGAGAATCTTCTCTATGTGCTGGAAAGATTGTTTTTAAGATAAATGCAAAAGAGCCGCTGAAGTTCAGCGGCTCTCAAAGAGGTGCCAATCGGATTCGAACCGATGCATCAAGGTTTTGCAGACCTTTCCCTTACCGCTTGGGTATGGCACCATGCGTTAGGCAATGTTGACCATACCAGTTTTCTTTTCGATAATCAAGGGGGAATAGTGAGGATTCTTTACAAGG
>NZ_DJGW01000025.1:2317-3858 GCF_002432845.1 Sphaerochaeta sp. UBA5836 | reverse complement strand
TATGCTTGGGTATTGCATATCTGGCTCCACTTCCTGCGTTTGGCAGTGAGCGGCATCTGAACATCAGTTTTGCCGCAGGTCGGCACTATGGATCTGCTTTGGACTTAGATACATCCTATGGCCTGGACATATCCTATTTCCTGTTCACACCATTTCAAGGCACTGGTCTGGTGACCAAGGTATCCACAACGTTTGCCGACTCGATCACCCGCATGGCTTTCTTCATCGGTCCGGCATTTCGCTCTGTATTGGCCGGGGGAGTTGATGGCTATGCCTCTGCAGGGCTCTCCATTGCCGATATCGAGAATCAGGTTCCAGGGGGAAGTAATGAGCTTCAGCTTGGCTTGGGAGCGGATCTGGGCGCCCGCTTCCGGTTCGCAAGTTCAGGCTCGCTCGATGTGGCTCTTGTCACAGGCATTCTTGCCGATGTTTCCCTGCTCCATCTTCTTGATGGAAAGCGAATAACCGATTGGGCGTTCTCCATCGTTCCCTATGTCGGACTCTCTTTTTCCTCGTTTGCTCTGTATGGATTTCCTTCCTACACCATATATTGAACTTTCTTGAACGTTTTTCTTGCATTCTTTCAGATATTCACGTTGACATATGAATGTTTTTGATTGTATTATGGAGATGTAACGGGTAAAAAGTACAAAAACATTCAAGGAAGTGTGCATGTCAATCATTCCTGCCAGCAGACAGCAGTACATTCTGAGCCTGATCAAGACCGAAGGTACGGTCACGGTCAGCCAGCTGGCTGAAGAGCTTGGAGTCAGTGAGCTTACCATCCGCCGCGATCTGGACCAGCTTGAAAAGAAAGGACTTGTGGAGCGCACTCATGGAGGTGCGACGGCCAGAAGAAACCTACCCGTCGAGCCCGATTACCTGCAGAAAGCATCAGAATATCCCAAAGAAAAGGAAGCCATCGGACAGGCTGTGGCAGCCATGGTGGAAGAGGGTGACACCCTGTACATCAACAGCGGGTCAACCACCTTCGAGGTGATTCGCTCGGTGGTTGCACTTCAGAAAAAGGTGACCATTGTCACCAACAACATCGACGCCATTTGGCTGTGCAAGGAGAGTGAACACATCCGTCTCATTCTTGCAGGCGGAGTGTATCGAAGCCGAAGCCACTCTGTTTCCGGCTCCCTCTCTTCTATCTTGGTCAATCAGGTCTATGCGAACAAGGCAATCATCGGCGTCGACGGCTTTTCGCCATCGGCCGGGCTTACCACCCCCATCCTGGAGGAGGCGGAGACCACCCGTGCCATGATCGAGCATACCGTAGGGACGGTCATTGTGGTGGCCGCAGCAAACAAGATCGGGGTGGTGTCGAACTTCAAGACCGTAGGACTCGATCAAGTCGATGTGTTGGTCACCGATGAAAAAGGCGGTGAAATCGTCAAGCAAATGGAGATCCCTGAGGGTCTTGCAATACAAATAGCAACTACATAGGTGTAGGAGGAGTACCGAATGAAGTATATGGATGAGTATGCCGAGCAGTATAAGGATTGCGCTTGGGTCAGCTTTGAGGAACTTGAGGC
>NZ_DJGW01000025.1:565-2215 GCF_002432845.1 Sphaerochaeta sp. UBA5836 | reverse complement strand
CGCTTGAAGCCGATTTACATCGACCGCATCGATATGGGCATCATGAACCCTGTCACCGAGATCGAGGTAATCAAGGACCAGGATGCCACCGCAGTGCTTGATGCACACAACGGAATGGGCCATGTTGCAGGCTACCGTGCTATGGAAATGGCCATCGAGAAGGCCAAGAAGTATGGTTTGGGCATGGTGGTGGTACGCAACTCCAACCACTACGGTATTGCAGGCTACTTTGCCACCATGGCTACCA
Source organism: Sphaerochaeta sp. UBA5836 (assembly GCF_002432845.1). Lineage (NCBI taxonomy): Bacteria > Pseudomonadati > Spirochaetota > Spirochaetia > Spirochaetales > Sphaerochaetaceae > Sphaerochaeta > Sphaerochaeta sp. UBA5836. The sequence continues at coordinate 1,968 of NZ_DJGW01000025.1, read as the reverse complement.
AGGCCGGCATGCTGGGCATCACCGGTACCAACGCCCGTCCCTCCATTGCACCGACCCACGGGGTGGAGAACATGCTGGGAACCAATCCTTTGACTTTCGGGTTTCCCACCGATGAGGAGTTCCCCTTTGTCCTCGACTGTGCCACCAGCGTATCGCAGCGGGGCAAGATCGAGGTATACGGAAGGGCAGGCAAGGAGCTTCCCGCCGGTTGGGTGATTGATAGCGAGGGAAAGACCAGAACCGATACGCTGCAGGTGCTTGAGGACCTGACGACCGGCAAGGCAGCCCTTACTCCGCTCGGAGGCATCGGCGAACTCACCGGCGGCTACAAGGGTTTCGGCTATGCAACCGTGGTTGAGATTCTCAGTGCCGCCCTGCAGGACGGAGCCTGGATGAAGGCCCTCAACGGCTTTGACGAGAACCATAAGCCGATTCCCTATCCGCTTGGACACTTTTTCATCGCCATCGATCCCGAACACTTCATGGGGTTGAACACCTTCAAGCGTATCGCCGGTACCATCTGTCGTGAACTGCGCGCAAGCAAAAAGGCTCCGGGCGAGGATTATATCTTCACCGCCGGTGAAAAAGAGTACCTTTCCTACCAGTACCGCAAGGAACACGGCTGCCCGGTTCCTCCTTCACTGCAGAAGGTCATGGTAACCCTGCGCGATAGGTACAAGATGGATTACAAGTGGGATTTTGAGAAGAAATAAGGAAAAGGAGAAATACAGAATGCAAGACGATTTGACCAAGCGCGCGCTTGATTACCACATGATGGATGGAGTCCCGGGAAAGGTCTCGGTTGTTCCATCCAAACCCTGCCAGACTGCCAGCGACCTCGGTTTGGCTTACACGCCCGGAGTTGCAAAGCCTGTTCTGGCCATTGAAGCCAACCCCGAGGATGCCTATAAGTACACCTCCAAGGGAAACTTGGTTGCTGTCATTTCCAATGGGACAGCCATTCTCGGTCTTGGTGACCGTGGAGCTCTGGCCAGCAAACCGGTCATGGAAGGCAAGGGTGTCCTGTTCAAGAGATTCGCCGACATCGATGTGTTCGACATCGAGCTGGATGAGAAGGACCCGGATAAGATCATCGCCATGGTAAAGGCTATGACCCCTACCTTCGGTGGTGTGAACCTCGAGGACATCAAGGGACCTGAGTGCTTCAAGATCGAGCAGGAGCTGATCAAGCAGTGCAATATTCCCATTTTCCACGACGACCAGCACGGAACCGCCATCATTGCAACCGCCGGCCTGATGAACAGCTGCGAGATCGTGGGCAAGAAGCTTGAGGACATCAAGGTTGTCGTCAATGGCGCCGGGGCCGCCGGCATCAGCTGTGCAAAGATGTTTGTTGCGGCGGGTGTGAAACGCGAGCACATCACCATGCTCGACAGCAAGGG
>NZ_DJGW01000025.1:0-478 GCF_002432845.1 Sphaerochaeta sp. UBA5836 | reverse complement strand
CCAACCCCAATCCCGAGATCGACTACGAGCTGGCGATGTCCACCCGCAGCGACCTGATCATGGCAACCGGAAGAAGCGATTATCCGAACCAGATCAACAACGTACTCGGCTTCCCCTTCATTTTCCGAGGTGCTTTGGATGTCCGTTCGGTCATCATCAGCGAAGGCATGAAGATGGCAGCCGCCAAGGCTCTTGCTGCACTTGCAAAAGAACCGGTTCCTGCCTCCGTCGAGAAGGCCTATGGTGGGCAGAAGTTCAGTTTCGGCCGCAACTACATTGTTCCCAAGCCGTTCGATCCCCGCGTCATCGAATGGGAAGCAGTGGCGGTTGCCAAGGCTGCGTGCGAGGAAGGTCTTGCTGCAAAGCCCATCACTGATTGGGAAGCCTATAGAGCTTCCTTGGTGAAGCGGATGGAGAAGTACTGGAAGTAATGTGTTTCATGTGTCTGGTGTTGAAGGCCGCCGTTTTGGCGGCCTTC
>NZ_DJGW01000060.1:4326-6202 GCF_002432845.1 Sphaerochaeta sp. UBA5836 | reverse complement strand
TTTTTTTCCATAGATCCTTCCTTCTCAGCCACATCGGCAAATATTTAGGTTTTTGCCGATATGGCTGATTGCATCCCGAATAAGCTCACTGATGTTCTTCCTTAAATCCGTCATGTACTACATAGGCTGAACTTGGTAACCAAATTGGGTACTTGAAAGAAGATTAGCCGTAGTGATGCATGGCAAAAAAGCATATCTGAGTCGAAGAATACTACGCCCTGCAGGCCTTTGTCCGAAGGAACCCTTTAGACGCTGGTTCTAGCCAGAAGGCACGCACCTTCAAGAGCCGTCCCTCGAGCTGTAATAATCTGAAGCTCAGGAAGTGCTTCTTTCAATGCTTGGATAAACAGCGGTCGCACTATCGGGTCTTTCTCCAGTACTCCACCTGCCAGCACGAGCTCCTTGGCTCTGATGGCAGGGTTTTGTACTGAGACCACCAAGGAGACCAGCTCCTTGGCGGCACACTGCAGGATGTCGTTTGCAAGAAGGTCGCCCTCCTTGGCAAACACCGTCACCAAGGGAGCCAGCTTGGCAATATCGGCCTTGGCGGCCTGGTGGTGTACATAGGCAATGAGGTCCTCTGCCTTGGAGAGGGAGCAGCCTTCCAGCAGGGAAGGGAGCATGGTGGTTTTCAAGTCCCTGTTCTCCAAAGACCGCAGTGAACGCATAAGAGCCTGATGGGCGATCCAATAGGCTGAGCCTTCGTCGCCGAGCAGGTAGCCGTATCCGCCGGCACGCTTGAGAGAGCCATCCGAGCTTCTGCTCAGAGCCAGGCTTCCTGTTCCGCTGATCAGCGCATAGCCTTCCAAGCCTGCAAGGCCTCCGACCAAGAGAATCTCTCCGTCGCTGCAGAGGTATACCGGCACTGTTGGCAGCAAGGTGGAGAGCATGTCTTTGAAAAGGACTTTCTCCCGCTCCCTTCCCAGCCCTGCAGAACCGATGCATCCCCCTGCAAAGGGGAAATACTGCTCAACTTGGGTGAACAGAGCCTTCAGATTGAGAGCTACTTGTTCGCTCTTGCCGGTATAGAGGTTTGTGGTTCCACCATACACCTCTTTCAGTATGGTACCCGTACTATCACACACTGCCAGACGGCTTTGTGTTCCACCCCCGTCAAGGCCGAAGAAGTAGCGTTCACTCACACACTCACCCCTCGTTTATCCAACGCCCGGTTTATGCTTCCATCACTCTCATCCAAAAGTCTTCTTGCCTCGGGGGCATCGACCTTGAGCATGTGCATCAACGATGCAACGCGGATGTTGCCCTTGCTCAGCTTGTAGAGCTCTTCGGCCTCTGCTCTGGTGCAACCGGTTACTTCAATGATCAGGCGCTTTGCCCGGTCGACAAGCTTTGCATTCAGCGGAAGCAGGTCCACCATGAGATTGTTATACACCTTGCCGATGCGGATCATGCTGGTGGTGGTGATCATATTCAGCACGAGCTTCTGGGCCGTGCCTGACTTCATGCGTGTCGAGCCGGTGATGATCTCCGCACCCACCGCCACATAGATCTTATGGTCGGCATGGTCGAATACCGCCGAGTGCTCATTGCAGCTGATCGCCCCCACCTTGGCCCCAATGCTCTGCGCCCAGGCCATGGCCCCGATCACATAGGGGGCCTGGCCTGAGGCGGTGATTCCTACCAGTACATCGTCCTTGCTGAACGAGCGGGTCTTCAGTTCTTCCACTCCTGCCGTAGGATTGTCCTCCGCCGATTCAATGGCGGTCGTCAAGGCCGGTAGGCCGCCTGCAATGATTCCCTGCACCATCGTAGGAGGAACACCGAAGGTGGGAGGGCACTCGGAGGCATCGAGCACCCCAAGCCTTCCCGACGTCCCAGCTCCGATGTAAAAGAGCCTGCCGCCTTTCTTGAACGA
>NZ_DJGW01000060.1:3223-4297 GCF_002432845.1 Sphaerochaeta sp. UBA5836 | reverse complement strand
CGGTCCTCCTCGTTGATGATGGAAAGGATCTCGAGGGTTGACTTGGTATCGATACGGTAGGAAGCCGGGTTTCGTTGCTCGGTGGTGGGCAGTGATGATTGCAAGGTAGAATCTCCTATTTGACCGCGCCGGCGGTCATTCCCTTGATGAAGTACTTGGACATGAACAGGTACAGCACCAACATGGGCAGTATGGCGATGGAAAGGCCGGTGAACAACAGGCTCCAGTTGGTGCTGTGCTGCCCGAAGAAGGTGGACAGACCCACCGGAAGGGTTTTCACCTTGTCCGATTGGAGGAAAACGAGCGGGAAGAAGAAGTCGTTCCAGATCGGCACGGCGTTGTAGATAGTCACCAGGGCGATGGCCGGGGCGACCATGGGCATGACCACCAGGCGGTAGATGGCAAAGTCGTGGCAGCCGTCGATCTTGGCTGCATACTCAAGCTCCAGGGGTATGCCCTTCATAAAGCCGGCCAGGATGAAAACTGTGGAGGGCAGGGCCATCGCAAGGAAGATGAGTATGACCGACAGGGGGTTGTTGATAAGCCCCAGAGTCTTGATAAGCAGAAACAGCGGAATGATTGCTGCCTTCAGCGGCAGCATGATGCCGCTGAGAAAGAGCATGTACACCAAGGTGTTGAGCCTGTATGTATACCTGCTGATACCATACGAAGCCATGGAGCCGAAGAGCAGGACAAAAGCCATGGAGATGGTTGTTACCAACAAGCTGTTGGCGAAGTACCGGGAAAAACCCTTGTCGATCCATACTGTCTTATACGTTGCAAAGGAGAAGGTCTCGGGCAGGGAGAACGGGGTGGTCAGGATGGCCCGATTGGTTTTGAACGAGGAGAGGACCATGTTGATCAGCGGATAGATGATCAAGAGGACGTAAAGGGACATGCCTGCAAGGCAGACGGTGATGAATACTCTCTTAGCCAAGGAGGAGCCCTTGTAGCGCAAGTCGGTGATCATAGCTGCACCTCCCGTTTTCTGGTAACAAAAATGGAGAGCAACGAAGTGAAGAAGGTCAGCACATAGATGACCAGGCCGATGGCCGACCCGATCCCGATCTCCGG
>NZ_DJGW01000060.1:2461-3180 GCF_002432845.1 Sphaerochaeta sp. UBA5836 | reverse complement strand
CCATCGAGGCCTGTCATCGTATAGATCTGCTCAAAGACATTCAGGCTCCCGATAATGGTAAGCACCGTGATGATGGTAATGGAGGGAATAATGAGGGGGAAGATGATCTTCCAAAAGAGCTTCCACTCGCCAACGCCCTCCAGATACGCTGCCTCCAGGCACTCACCGGGGACGTTGTCGATGGCGGCGAGGAAGACCAGGGAGGGAAAGCCCACCCACCTCCAGATGTTTACCAGAATAATGGTGGGCGTTGCCAGGTGCTCAAGGCCCAGCCAGGGCCTTTGCAGAGCGGCAAGGCCGACGAGCTTGAGAAAGTTGTTCACCAGGCCGGTTGGCTTGAGGTACATGCCCCATAAAAAGCCGACGGCAACTATGGAGAACAGCACGGGTATGAAGAAGACTCGTTTGAAGAACTGGGCGAACGGTACGTTTCTGCTCAACAGGTATCCAAACAGCAGTCCGAGAGAGTTCTGAATAAGGGTGGTGGAGAGAAACCAGGTAAGGTTGTTCTTCAGGGCGTTGAAAAAGCGCTCCTGATAGGGGAATGCGGTAAGAAGCCTGCGAAAGTTTTCAAGGCCGACGAAATCCATTCTGATCAACTGCTTCCAGGAGAACAGGCTGTTATACAGGGACATGAAGAGGGGAAGGAGGATGAAGAGGCCCACCACCAGGAGGCCTGGGGTGATGAAGAAAATTATCCAGAGTAGTTTGTTGCGTTC
>NZ_DJGW01000060.1:0-2388 GCF_002432845.1 Sphaerochaeta sp. UBA5836 | reverse complement strand
GCCCTGCGCCACTTCCACTCGAAATCCAACAGTAATAGTAGCAGAGCACTTCCCAACAAAGCCTATAAATAAGTAGCAAAAATCAGGATTGGTATCGTCGGATCAGATAGAACTTTTCGTCGTGCAAGACTTCGGTACATTCTCTTCCATGCAATTTGATTGTTTTTCCAAGCATTACCTACGTATTGCACGGCGGGGGTATAAAGAACCCTCAACCTGCAGAGTTTCCTCTGCAGGTTGAAAAGCCCTTATTTCTGGAACGGCTTGTAGTAGGAGGCGATACCGTCCTGCACTTGCTTTGCGGCCTGTGCGGGAGTAAGGGTTCCTGCCATCACGCCCTGGGCTGCTGCCTGCCAGAGGGAGGAGCCGGTGGGCTGCTGATACCGGAAGCCTACGAGGAACAGGAACGGGGTGGCGTTCTTCTGCAACTCAAGGACACGGGCGATGAAAGGCTCGCTGGAGGCGTCGACTCCGGGAACGGAGGTGACCATCTTCAGGTCGGTGACCATGGCCTTCCCGAACTCCTTGGAGGAGAGGAACTTCAGGAACTTGACTGCTGCGTCCTTGTTCTTGGATTTGGCATTCATGGCGAAGTTCATGTCTGCATAGACCGATACATACGCAGGATCGGTTGCTTTCATACCGGGGACTGCGAAAATGTCGAAGTTCAAGGCGGGGTTCTGGGACTTGAAGTAGGCTGCTTCGTAGGAGCCTGCGATCAAGTGGGGGGAGAGCTCGTTGAAGAAGTTCGAGCGCATATCCTCGTAGCTGATACCCATGTACATGTCAGGCATGTACTTGGTAAGGCCCTTCATCTGCTCAACCATGGCAATGAAAGCGGGATCCTGGAAGGTTTTCTTGCCCGCAACCACGTCGTTGAAGAAGGCTGTTCCGCCGTAGAGGCTTGGTCCCATGCCGCCAAGCATGGTCTCAAGGCACCAGCCGTCCTTTGCCCCGTTGCCAAGGGGGATGTACCCGGCTTTCTTGGCTGCTTCGAAGTTGCTGATCATCTCGTCCCAGGTCTTGGGAATCGAAAGGCCGAGTTTCTTGTAGATGTCCTTGTTGTAGAACATGAATACGGTCTGGCTTACTGCAGGGCTTCCATACACCTTGCCGTCGGTGGGGCTGGTGGCTCCCAGCAGGGCGGTGGGGGAGTAGTTCTTCAGTTCGGGCATCCAAGCTTCAAGGGGTTCGAGGAAGCCGGAGTCTGCAAAGGTCGCAAGCCCGCCGTAGGCACGGCCCTGGAAGACGTCGGGTCCGGCTCCACCGGACAGCGATGCTGCCAGAATGGTGTTGTACTCGGTGTTCTTGTGTGCAGTCTGCACGACCTTGATCGTGGGGTTGGCTGCTTCAAAGAGGGCGATCTGCTTGGCGTAGAAGTCTACGTCCTCAGGTCTCCAGGTCCAGAACTCCAGAACGGTCTTCGCCGCCTCTGGGGCTGCTTGTTCCTGCACGCCTGCACCAAAGAGCAAGCTTGCAGTCACGAGGATCAGCAGAATGCTGACAAGTGTGTGTTTTTTCATGACAAATCTCCTTTTTGTGTGATGAGTTACCACAGATGAATTCTCACCCTGCAAGTGTGAGTTGTCAAGGAAAAACAAAAAGGATTTCCAATAAATAAATTTCACTTCTAAAAAATAATTTCATTCCGCAACCACAGTGAATATGCTATGCTGTGTACATGAGTGGATGTCTTTATCTGATCAAGCAATTTCTTCCCAATCTGGCACCCAGTGAACGCAAGGTGGCAGACTTTTTGTTGGCCAATCCTACCCAAGCCGTTTCCATGGGCGTGCAGGATGTGGCCAAGGCCACCGGTTCCAGTGCGGCAGCCTGCATACGGTTTGCAAGCAGGCTGGGGTTTGCAGGCTATACCGAGCTTCGTTTGGCCTTGGCCAAGGAAGTGTTCTCTTCCGAGCGTGTGGCGGAGGAACAGAAGGTCAGGGAAGTCACCGAGAAAACCAGTGCCGATGAGCTTGTCCACTTGGTCGTCGGTAGTACCTGTGAGAGCTTGAGGGGTCTTGAGAGTGTCATCGATCCGAAGGCGGTGGAGGCTTCGGTGGAAGCCATTCTTCGTGCTTCGCACCTCTTGATCAGCGGAGTAGGGGCTAGCGGCGTTGTTGCCATAGACCTGCAGCAAAAGCTTGCCAGGCTGGGGCTGAAGGCGGTCTTCACCGCCGACAGCGACATGCAGATTGTGGAAGCGTGTGCCCTGCGCAAACAGGACGTGCTTATCGCCATCTCCTACTCGGGGGAGACCAACAGTGTGCTGAAGGTAGCGCGGGAAGCCAAGAAGAACGGAAGTACGGTGATCGCCATCACCCGTATCGGAGGCAACTCACTGACCAAGCTTGCCGACCTTACGCTGAATGTCGTGAACAGCGAGTC
>NZ_DJGW01000004.1:11607-14476 GCF_002432845.1 Sphaerochaeta sp. UBA5836 | reverse complement strand
ACCCGAATCATGGCAAGAAAGAGCGACAAGCCTACCCCGATTGCAAGTGCAACAAGCATGAGAGGTTTCTTGATATGTCCCTGGGTAATTTCCTGCACCTGGTTTACCAGTACCCATACGGATGGCTCCGAGAGGACGGTGATGGCACCGATGACCACCCCCACCAATAACAGCAGGTACCTATTGTAGGTCCCGATGGCGTATCCAATCTGATACCCCACCGGGATGAAGCCGCCATTGCTTCCCATGAAGAAAAGGGTGAGTCCGATGAAAAGATAGACAAATCCCGTTACCATGCGGACAAGTTGGCCGAGGGGCATCTTCAACAGCAAGAACTGATAGAAAAGGCAGAGCAGGAGAAGCGGAACAAGAGCTTGGGCCGTCATCGCAAGGCTTGGTTGGATGAGTGAGAGAAAGTTTCCCGCTGCAGCAACGCTGACCTCGCCCGAAGAAGCAGCGCCGCCGTCGTTGAACAGGCTGAGAATTCCAAGGGCTAACGTCGGACCGATGAGGGCGAGGGAGACATACCCAAAGTTGTCGGCGTCGTTTTGTTTCTTCTGGACACGGGCGATACCAATACCGATGGCCATGATGAAAGGCACCGATAGTGGCCCGGTGGCTGCTCCACCGGCATCGAGGGCGATACCCATCATTTCAATGGGGCTGAAGATGAAAAGGATGAATAACAGGGCATAGCTGACCAGATAGACCAAACGAAGCGAGAGGTGGAAAACAACCCTGACCATTCCGACCATGAGATAGAACCCAACTCCGATGGCTATCATGGAAACAAGGGATGTCTTGGAAATCGAAGGGTTCACCCCTTTCACCTGTTCGGCCAGCACGGCAATATTGGGTTCTGCGAGAATGATGACAACTCCTACAAGAAAGCCGGTCCCAAGCAGGACCAGCAAGTGCTTGGAGCGTGTTGCCGCCGAACCTATGCGCTCACCGATTGGCAGTAATCCAATGTCGACTCCGAGCAAAAACAACGAGAGTCCTGCGATAAGCAGGAAGCCTCCGATGATGAAGGATGTTAACGAGCCAGCCGGCAATGGCGTAATGAAAAAATGCATGAGTGCAACAAGCGCGAGAATGGGAATGATGGATGATCCAACTTCCTTTAACTTCTTGAGCAACTCCATGCAATCCTCCTGGTCTCGGGACTGGAAAGCCCTTGATGAATTGAGCAAATCTATATGTTATATATGCAAAGAATTAATACTCTGTTACCAGGAAAAGGTCAAGCAGGCAAAATCATAATTCTTTTTTCACCCACTTGACTTATTACCCTTCAATCCGTATGATACTTTTTGTTGTTGCCTTGGGGGTGTAGCTCAGTTGGCTAGAGCGTTTGAATGGCATTCAAAAGGTCAGGGGTTCAATTCCCCTTACCTCCACTACAATTAAGTCGTTGCAAAAGCAACGGCTTTTTTCTTTCTTGCATCGGCAAGCTGTTGCTTCACGAGAGCTCCTATGAAGCTCTTTTCCTCGCCAGAAAAATACTTCGAATATTGACATCGGGATGCTCGTACAAGCTCATGATGAGCAGCTCCTCCAAGGCGCTGAGAACACCTACTGCTACAAGCACGGCCGTAAAGTGGCCTTTACCGGTCAAGAGGATCAGGCAGATGGCCATTACCACCAATATACCGGTAAGCTTGTTGCCATAGGTGTGCAGTGAATACGTAGTACGGTTTTTGATGGTGCATACGACCAGTGTGAGGCTCTTGATGATGAATATTGCATAAATACCGGGCATATACGTCTGGATTATGTCCATCTGATACCGAACTACATAGAACACCAAGGCGCTGAAGAACAACAGGTCTCCCAAAGAGTCAAGGCGTGCCCCCAAGTCGCTCTCGCAGTGCAACCTGCGTGCCAAGAACCCGTCAAGTGCATCAGTGACGCCGCAGGCGACGATGATCCAGAAAACAAACACGGGCTGTTGGGCGACAAAGAACAGGCTGAAGGACAATCCGATACGCGAAAGAGAGATGATATTGGGAATGTTCTTGCCGATGTGCATCATGCGCTCCCCACTTACTTCATCATAGCATAGTATGTCACGCTGTCATCACGTACGGGATTGTTCCAGAAAAAACATCTCTACCGGCTCTTGCCGGCATCCTTGGCGAGCAGGGATAGGATTGCCTGATACGTCTCCATGATGAACTTCTCATCAAGAGGTTTCTCTGCATTGTTTACGGTAACCACCACCGTATAGCGATTCTTTTGGTCATCCTCCAAGTAGGTGGTGAGGTTGAGCACTCCCGGCTCACTGCCTCCCTTGAAAGCAACTCGTTGCCAGTCCTGTTTTGTTGCAAGTCCTGCATTGATGGTCATCAAGTCCAAGGCCTGCAACCGCTCGATTAGATCAGCAAGCTCATGTGCTGTTACAAACCACTCAATATCGATTGCAACCGGATTACCCGAAAAAAGTCCGGGCTCGGGAAGTTCACGCTTCTTCAGCTCCTCAAGGATTGCAAGGCGTTTTGCATAGGAGGCTGTACGATAACCAGCGAGCAGATCCTTGTTGTCAGGATTCTTCAACTTGAACATATCGACAGTACTCAAGACAGGCTTGCAGCCAGGCAGGTATCGCTCTACTGCACTTTTACCGACCAAGTGAAGCAGAGCGTCGGTGGCGGTATTGTCGCTCTGGCTGATCATCAGGGCCGCCAAGGTCTCGACGGTAACCTGTGTTCCTTCCGGCCAATCCTGCAGAATGCCGGTAGGAAGACTCTTCCATACAGGCTGAAGGGCTACACTTTGGCTCCACTGCAACCTTCCTGCCTCGATTGCATCACATACCGCAGCCAGAATGCCAAGCTTGAAGGCAGACCCTACAGCAAGAGGGGCATCG
>NZ_DJGW01000004.1:11118-11537 GCF_002432845.1 Sphaerochaeta sp. UBA5836 | reverse complement strand
TGATGATTTCAGTAAACTGCAGACCGGCCACATTGCTCGACCCATCCAAGGTGATATAGGCGGTAACAGTACCTTCCTCAAACACCAGCTTGTAGGGATTGCTTGTCCCTTCCACTGATCGATACTTCCCCAACTGCTGCACAAACTGGTCGATGATCTGATGAATCATCGGAATCGGGACGGCTGTTTCAAACTGCTTGGTGTAGGAGAGACTTTGCGGGCCCTTGGTGAACATGAGATGCAACGTTGATGACTCATCAGAATAGGCAGGCACTGCTATTGCAAGAAAAAGCATGAGTGTGCAAGCAAAGCATTTGTATGGTTTCATACCCCCCACTATGAGCACAAAAAATGGCTTTGTAAAGTACATCGGCAGAGGCCTCGATTCGCATCCGGTATACAGGTTGCAGAAGCAATGC
>NZ_DJGW01000004.1:734-11053 GCF_002432845.1 Sphaerochaeta sp. UBA5836 | reverse complement strand
AGGTGTTACGTAACACCTGTCGGAATAACCGACAGGTTGTATCACAAATGTACGAAGGAGGATTATTGAAATGAAGAAAAAACTGTTGAACATGGTGGCGATCAGCCTCATGCTCGTCCTGGCAGCCGGTACCGTGTTCGGAGCAGGCACAAAGGAAGCTGAAAAAGAAACAACCGTCAATATGTTCCAGCTCAAGGTTGAGATCAAGGATGCCATTGATGAATATGCTGCAACGTATTCTGCAGCCACCCCTGGAGTGACCGTGAAAGTGGAAACCCTTGGAGGCGGAGCCGACTACGGTGGGGCGTTGAAGGCAAAAGCCCAAGCCGGCCAGATGCCCGACATCTTTGTGATCGAAGGCCGCGGCGGCTATGACATCTGGAAGGATTACATTGCCGACCTCTCCGACCAGAGCTGGGTGGCTGACACCGACCTTGCTTTCAAGGTTGATGGAAAAGTGTATGGTTTCCCGGTTGCCATCGAAGGCTATGGACTGGCATACAATGCCGACATCCTTGCCAAGGCAGGCATCGATCCGGCAAAGTTGACTACTCGAGCAGCTTATGAACAAGCATTCAAAACGTTGGAAGCCAAGAAGGCCGAGTTGGGAATCGATGCTCCGGTTGCCATGGCGGCATCGGTTGCAGGTGGCATGTGGTGGGTGGCAGCCCAGCACAACCTTGCCTGCTATTGGGGCGGCGGGCTTGACTTCAATGATACGAGCATCATCGACATGGCCCTGCAAGGCAAGCTTGACGATGAACGGTTCCTCCAGTATGCCAAGTACCTGCAGCTGCTGTTCAAGTATGCAGACCAGAAGATCCTGCTCAACGGCAGCTATGATGACCAGGTAGGTGCCTTTGCACAGGGCAAGACTGCATTCCTGCATCAGGGCAACTGGGTTGATCCCAACTTGAAGCAACTTGGCGTAACCTTCCCGATTGGCTATGCCCCGCATGCATTCCTCGATACCGAGCAGACGGGTCTCTATCTCTTTGCTCCGAGTTGGTATTGCGTGAACGAGAAGAGCCCCAATGCCGAGGCTGCGAAAGCATTCCTGACGGCTATGGCCACAACTGCTGAAGGACATGATTACATGGTCAACAAGGCCGGTATGATTCCTGCCTTCAAGTCCGTGAAGCTCCAGCCCGCCGGACAGCTCAGTCAGGCCCTGATGGCTGCAAACGCCAAGGGCGGCAACTACGGCGTCTTCTTCGGCATGCTTCCCGATGGAGCCGGCCAGAATGTCTTCGGCCCGATTTTCGACCTGTTTGCACAGAACCAGAACAATCTCAATCAGTTCATCGCAGACATGAAGAAGGCGGTCGCCAACCTTCCGAATATGTAATGCATCATTCGTTTCCTGCACAGGAGTCATCCTGTGCAGGATCTTACCGGGGAGCGAACACCAATGAAAAAGAATAGTACAGTCAACATTGTATTTCTCGCACCATGCGTCCTCACCTTCATCATGATCATCATCATTCCCTTCTTTTTCGGCCTTTACTACTCTGTTACTGACTGGAATGGGGTAAGTGATGATGTCGCCTTTGTCGGACTGAAGAATTTCAGAGGCTTGGCGTCGTCACCGGATTTCATCTACTCGTTTCTGATTACCATCGCCTATACGTTGATCAATATCGTATTCATCAACATCGTCAGCTTTATTCTTTCCTTGATAGTGACCAGCAAAATCCGAAGGCGGAACTTCTACCGCTCGGGTTTCTTCGTCCCCTACCTGATCGGAGGAATCGTGCTGGGCTACATCTGGCAGTTCATCCTGAACAACATCCTGGTCAAGATCGGAACAACCTACTCCATAGCTTTTTTGGAAACATCCTTTCTCAGTATGCCGAACACCGTCATCTGGACGATGGCAGTGGTCAACACCTGGCAGTACGCCGGCTACATCATGCTGATTTTTGTTGCAGCGATCCAAAGCATCCCCTCCTCCCTCATGGAGGCGGCAAATGTAGACGGGGCCAACTATTTCCATCGGGTCATTCACATACTCATTCCCATGATGGCCAATGCATTCACCATCTCCATTTTCTTGACGCTTACTACGTCATTCAAACAATTCGATATGAATATGACACTGACAAACGGAGGACCCGCCACCCGCTTCATGGATGCACCGGTCAAGGCAAGTCAGTTATTGGCTATGAATATTTTCAATACCGCCACTGCAAACCGGATGGCGGAAGCCCAAGCCAAGGCAGTGGTCCTGTTCATTGCCTTGTTGATCGTCTCCCTGATCCAGGTATCAGTCAATAAGAAGAAAGAGGTGGAGATGTGATGAAACCACTACACATAGGTAAAAACAACCGGTATCTGAAGCCCGATCTGCTGCTCTTGGAGCTGCTGACAATCCTGCTCTTCCTGCTGTTCATGTTCCCGTTTATCATGGTTGTGCTGAACTCGGCCAAAACATCACGGGAAATCATCTTCAATGCCATCGCCCTTCCTACAAGCTGGAAGCAACTCGGGGTGAATGTTGGACTGATTTTCAGTAATCCAACGGTTGACTATATGGGCGCCTTCATAGACAGCATTGTCATCACGGTACTTTCGCTTTTGGTCATATCCATCTTCTCCTCCATGGCTGCATGGATCTTGGTGCGCAACAAGACCCTCTGGTCGACCATCCTCTTCATGGCCTTTGTTTCCGCCATGGTCATTCCCTTCCAAGTCTTGATGTATCCCTTGGTCCGCTGGATGCGGGTGATAGGAGAATTTTTAAATTTCCGTTTGCTGGGAACCGTAGGAGGAATCGTATTCGCATACCTCGGATTCGGAAGCCCGCTGTCGATTTTCATCTTCCACGGCTTCATCAAGAACATCCCTCTGGAGATTGAGGAATCGGCCACCATCGACGGGTGTCCGAAGAGCACCATCTTCTTCAGGATTGTGTTCCCGCTGCTGCAACCGATCATGATCACAGTCCTCATCCTCAACGGCATATGGATCTGGAACGATTATCTATTGCCCCTGCTGGTCCTTGGCTCCAACGGGAGGGTGCAGACAATTCCCATAGCGGTGACGGCGTTCGCCGGTGCCTATCTCAAGCAATGGGATTTGATTCTCACCTCAACCTTGATAGCCATGCTGCCGATTATTGTCTTATATATTTTCGCACAACGATACATCATCAAGGGTATGGTTGAAGGTTCAATTAAATAGAGGGAGAGAAACGATGAAAATTGTTCTGGTTGGTGCTGGAAGCATCCAGTTTGGCTTGGGTACGTTGGGAGACATCTTCACCAGCAAAACACTCACAGGAAGCGAGATAACATTGCTCGACATCAATGCAAAAGCTTTGGATGTTGTGTTGCAGACAACGAAGGATTTCATCCAGTCGCACGGCCTGCGCTATACGGTTACGGCAACCACCGATCGAAGGAGTGCCTTCGTCGGTGCTGATTTCATAATATCCTCCATCGAGGTGGGCAATCGTTTCCAGATGTGGGATGAGGATTGGAAGATCCCCCTTCAGTACGGCGTGCACCAAGTATACGGGGAGAACGGCGGGCCGGGAGGAGTTTTCCATTCGCTTCGCATTGGCAAGGTAATCCTGGAAATCGTCAAGGATGCCATGGAAATCTGTCCCAATGCTTGGATTTTCAACTATTCCAACCCGATGACGGCCATCTGTACTACGGTCAAGCGCAAATATCCCCAGGCAAAATTTGTGGGGATGTGCCATGAAATCGGCTGGCTGGGCCGCTGGCTGCCCAGGATGCTGGGCATGAACCATGAGGACCTCCACTATCGCGCCGCCGGGCTGAACCATTTTTCCTGCATGCTCTCCTTGACCGACCGCAGGAGTGGAAGGGATCTCTATCCCGAGGTGCTTGCAAAAGCCGAATCGTTTTTCGAGCAGGAACCCGGTTACAGCGACTTATACGATGCATACAGGAAAACCGGCTCGCTCGATGCTTCAGAAAAATTCCAAAAAGGGGAGACCGACCAAAAGAGCGCCTATAAGTGGGCCGACCGCAAATTGATACGGTTCATGCTCAAGAACTACCACCTGCTTCCCATAACCACCGACAGCCATTTCGGTGAGTACTTGGGCTGGGCTTGGGATGTGGTGGATCATCGGGGCATTCTCGATTTCTACGATGTCTACAAGGTCATGCTCTCCCAGGAAGTCCCTCATGAAATTCATTTGGAGACTTCCGAGCGGGTGATTCCCATCATCGACGGCATGCTTACCGATGCCAAGTATGAAGAAGCAGCCGTAAACGTCCTGAACACAGGCTTGCTCGACGATTTACCGTCCTGGCTGGCGGTGGAAGTTCCTGCCATCATCGATAAGAGCGGTATACGGGGGATCAGGATGGAGAGTGTCCCGAAGGGATATTTGGCGCTGCTTCGTGCATATGCCGGAGTCTACGATATGACGGCCGAAGCGATCATCCACGAAAAAAAGGAGTATGCCATCCAAGCTCTCCTTGCGAATCCAGTGGTTCATCAAGCCTCCAACCTCGAAGAGATGGTTGATCGGATGATCAGCAAGCAAGAGCGCTGGCTGGGATATCTGAAATAGAAAACCAACAACGGATGGGAGTATACTTCCATCCGTTGAATTTGTAGAATGGGCGGATATGGCTACAATCAAGGAAATCTCCCGCAAGGCCGGCGTGAGCGCTACTACCGTTGCGAATGTCATTCATGGCCGCACCAACAAGGTCTCAGCTGCCACCCTGCATAAAGTGCAGGCGATTATTGACTCGGAAAAGTATGCTCCCAACATGGGAGCCATGATGCTGCTGCACAACAACTCCCGCATCATCGGGGTCATCATGTTCACTGAACCTCGGCACAATGAGACGGTGTTGGAGGACCCCTTCTCATCGGCCATCCTGGGCGCTATGGAACGGGATATCCGAGTAGCAGGATACTATATGATGCTGTACGTCTCCAGTGATGAGGATGAAGTGGTCCGTCTTTCCAAGTCATGGAAAATGGATGGTTTGATTCTTGTCTGGGTTCCCGGCAAGATTTGCAGCATCATCAACTCCAGCATCGATATTCCCTTGGTCTACATCGACTGTTTTTTCAATGATGATGATCATGTCTACTATAACATTGGCTTGGAGGATAAGAAGGGAGGGTATGAGGTAACCAAATATCTGCTCTCCATGGGGCATACCAACATGCTCTTCCTTCCCTGCAACCCCATCTTTCCCGGAGGCGATTCGGAGCGCTTCGCCGGTTGCAAGCAGGCTTTCAGCGAACGGGGTTTGACGCTGCCTGATACGGCGAAGCTGCCTCTGCCCTACGACCGCATGAAGCGGGAAAAAATCTATCTGGAGATCACCAGCAAGAAGGCAGGGTACACAGCCTTGGTATTCTCCTCCGATTATTATGCCGCAGAGGCGCTTACCTTCTTGCAAGATTGCGGTGTCCGGATTCCTCAGGATATCTCCATCACCGGCTTTGACGACAATATTTTCTCACGGCTGGTCACGCCAAGACTGACGACCGTCCATCAGGATTCAAGCGAAAAAGGGCGATTGGCAATCGAGATGTTGATGCGCTTGATCCATGGAGAAGCGGTAAAGCAGCCGAGAATCACGCTGCCGATTTATCTGCAGATTCGCGATTCGGTGCGAAAACTCTAGACCGGCTTCAAGCACCCCCGACAGGCACAGTTCCATTCTCATACACCCCCTCGGTAACCGGATGGGGTGTATCGGTGTGTCAAACGCCCTAATCTTATGCACAAAGTTATTTATATAACAAATTAACACATAGTTATATGCTTATGAACATTCAAATAGGCTCGTGGGGCTCTGTGCACTACAGAGAGAAAGGAAGGAATCCAATGAGAAAAACCATCACTGTGCTGGTCGTAATGCTCTGCCTGACCGCTTGTTGTTCGCCCAAGGGAAGTCGGAAGCCTCCTCTTCAGACGCCAAGGTCCTGAGAGTCGCCATGGAGTGCG
The DNA here is from genome assembly GCF_002432845.1 of Sphaerochaeta sp. UBA5836. Lineage (NCBI taxonomy): Bacteria > Pseudomonadati > Spirochaetota > Spirochaetia > Spirochaetales > Sphaerochaetaceae > Sphaerochaeta > Sphaerochaeta sp. UBA5836. The sequence goes on along the minus strand of NZ_DJGW01000004.1, from coordinate 5,100 downwards.
GATATGCACCGTACAACTGGACCCAGACCACCAATGCAAACGAGGCCGTGCCCATCTCCGGCTCGAAGGAGTTCGCATACGGCTATGATGTCATGATGGCCAAGCTGATCGCCGAACGCCTGGGATACAAGCTTGAAATTGTCAAGCTGGACTGGGACTCCCTCGTACCTGCGGTGCAGTCAGGAACCGTCGATTGCGTCATCGCAGGCCAATCCATCACCTCGGAACGAAAACAGATGGTTGACTTCACATCCCCGTACTACTACGCCTCGATTGTCTGCCTGACCAACGGCGACAGCAAGTATGCCTCGGCAAAGGGTATCACCGACCTTGCCGGAGCTTCCTGCACCAGTCAGCTCGGAACCATCTGGTACGACACCTGCCTGCCACAGGTTCCCAATGCCAAGATTCTCCCCGCCCAGGAGACTGCACCGGCCATGCTCGTAGCGCTGAACAGCAAGCGTGTCGACTTCATCTGTACCGATATGCCCACTGCAAAAGCTGCCATCATCGCCTACCCGACTATGAAAATCCTCGACTTTGCAGGTTCAAACGATGATTTCAAGGTCAGTGAGGAGGAGATCAACATCGGCATCTCGGTCTCCAAGAAGAACCCTGAGCTGACCAAGGCCATCAACAGCGTGTTGGACACCCTCACCGTCGATGACTTCAACGCCATGATGGAGAGTGCCATTGCAGTCCAGCCATTGTCCAACTAACCTGAAGGAAGTGGCATGTCTATATCTGAAATGAATTTCTTTCAGAGGATGCTCTACATCCTCCAAACGTACAGCGGCTCCCTTGCAAAAGGGGCCGCGACCACCATGGTGATCGCCATTGTCTGTACCGCTCTTGGCTGCTTGATCGGCTTTGCCGTGGGCATTGTCCAGACTTTGGAGCCGAAGAAGAAGGACAACCTGGCCTACAGGATCATCCTGAAACTTGCAAAAGTGCTCCTTACAGCCTATGTCGAACTGTTCCGCGGTACCCCCATGATGCTGCAGGCTGCGTTCATCTATTACGGTGCCAGCCAAGTCTTCGGTCTCAACCTCGGGATGTGGGAGGCTGCAATCCTGATTGTCTCCATAAACACCGGAGCCTACATGGCCGAAACGGTGCGCGGCGGCATCTTGTCGGTCGACATCGGACAGACGGAGGGAGCAAAAGCCATCGGCATGAATCACTTCCAAACGATGTTGTCCGTGATTCTTCCCCAGGCACTGAGAAATATCATGCCCCAGATCGGCAACAACCTCATCATCAACATCAAGGATACCTGTGTACTGTCCATCATTGGAACAGTGGAGCTCTTTTTCACCTTCAAGAGCATCTCAGGAGCCTTGTATACCTACTTTGAGGCAGCCACGGTCATCCTCATCATCTACTTCATACTTACCTTCGTCTCCTCGCGAATCCTGCTCGCCTGGGAAAACCGGATGGACGGCCCTGCCAATTTCGATCTTGCCACAACCGATACGCTTGCATACACCAGCGGCATGATGAACTTCCCCCGCAAGCCCAAGAGGAGGACATAATGCCTGAAATATTGAAAATAGAACACCTGTCCAAACACTTCGGGGCGAACGAGGTTCTCAAGGACATCAATTTCCAAGTGCGGCCGGGGGATGTTACTTCAATCATCGGAGCCTCGGGCTCAGGCAAGTCCACCCTGCTTCGATGCATCAACCTCCTGGAGAGCGCCACTTCGGGCAACATCCTCTTTCACGGGCGGAACATCCTCAGCGACCATGTGAACGAGGCCAAGTACCGGGCCAAGGTGGGGATGGTCTTCCAATCCTTCAATCTCTTCAACAATCACACGGTACTCAGCAACTGCATGGTCGGCCAAATCAAGGTCTTGAAGAAGTCGAAGGAGGAAGCCTATCAATCAGCACTGTTCTACTTGGACAAGGTGGGCATGACCAGTCACATCAATGCCAAGCCGCACCAGCTCAGCGGCGGGCAGAAGCAACGGGTTGCAATCGCCCGCGCCCTGGCGATGCAGCCTGAGATCCTGCTGTTTGATGAACCTACCTCCGCCCTCGACCCTGAGATGGTCGGAGAGGTCCTCGATGTCATGAAGGCCTTGGCCAAGGAGGGAACCACCATGCTGGTAGTCACGCATGAGATGGCTTTTGCACGGGATGTCTCCAACCATGTAGTCTACATGTTCGATGGGAAAATCGAAGAGGAGGGAGAACCAAAGAACCTCTTCTCCAACCCCAAGAGTCCCCAGCTGAAAGAGTTTCTCAGCAGATTCACCGGCGATGCAGTCCGTCAAGGCAGCTGATCCGACCAGGATGGATGACCGATTCACGTTCACATCAATTCTTGTTTGGTTAGCCGACCATAGGCAATAGGACTGCATATTCCATGGCCCTTTACTCTGGTATGCCTCAACTACAGCAAAAAACAAGCTTCTCTTTTAGAGTTTGATCAGACGGGTTTTCGTAAACACATCAGTATCCTGACTCAGATGATTGGCAAGATTCTCCACCGCAGCAGTCACCCTATTCAAGTCGTCATCAGAAAGGTCTGCCAGCAGGCCAAACATCTCTTTGTATCCCAATTCAAGGAGACCTTTACTCTTTCTGATATAAAAATCCCTGCCAAAACATGATGGTCGCAGAATGATGTCTTTCTGGTTATCCGCCCTCTTATACCGTTCCACCAACTTTTGCTCAACCAATCGTTTTACATACTTGGAGAACGTGCTTTGGGGCATGCCAAGGTAGCGCGAAAGTTCAGACATTTTTAAAATTTCATTTTCATGCTCGATGATACACTCCAAAACCTGCCAGCTTTGGGCGGATAGACGCACACCTTCCTCACCACCCAATTCAATATTGTATCCTCGGACATAAATATTGGCATACCTGATTAGTTGCGCAACAAGCTTTCTATATCGTCCCATCCAATGCAATTCCATGAAATTCTCCAAACCCAACCATACCACAAATCAACCGGGCGCTCAAACCCCGCATGGAAACCATGCGTGAGTATAGCATACCTCGCAAAGGTAAAAATAGAACCAGGCGATATCAATGCTGCAACTCTTGATACCGCCTGGTCGAAATTGACAGTATGAACTACAGACTATAAAAAAACAGCAAAGGAGCCGGCTGCACTCAGGTACCAGACTATAAAGAGTGTCGCTATTCCGATTCCTGTATATACCCTACCGGTCTTGTGGAAGAAATACGTATAAATGCAGGCAACCAGCGGCCAGAGAACCAACAAGGGAATATAGTAGATGCCTCCCATTCCGGCAGCTGTCTGGACCAGTGGATTCGAGCCAAAGATTATGGATTTATTGAGCATAAGTGGGACATACAGGATAAGCAACCAAACCACCGCACCCAATGTCATCACAACGGCATTGATTGCCATCTCCTTACCTAAACCAAGCTTACCCTGTTTCGGCCTTTGAAAACCAGCCAACATAATTCCTTGGGGTATGAAATAGACAGCAAAAGGTACCAAGTACCCAAGAAAGGCTAAAAACCGTTTCCCAGTGAAGGGAAGCAAAGTGACAACCCATGCCCTGAAATCCACTTTCCATACCGCGTCAACGAAAACGAGAATCAAGTAGACAGGTAAGAGCGTGCACATTGCAAAGCATAGCGATTTCAAGATTTTCCCTGAATCGAAGGTCAGCGACGCATCGGTCAATCCATAGTGGGCGAGAGAGGCTCCTTTCTTCTTCAACATGGTGTAATGCCCCAGTATCATGAGAACAATGGCAATAACTCCACAAAGCATCGACCAAACCATATAGACATTGGTGAAATCTTGCGGCCAAAGTCTGTTTGGGTTGATCCAAGGCTCAAAAAACATGTGATTCCAAACAAACAGATACAGCAGGGGACCAATGGCGGTGGTAAGTAATGCGCTGATCCACCAGCTTCGCCCTTCATACCCGCGATACTCAGGCAATTTTTCTTTCAGAACACTGAAATACCGAGTCTCGAGAAGTAATGCACCCATCGGAAAAATGAACAGCATTGCTCCAAACAATGCCAGTGCAGTACCAATCAGCTTGATGGGCCAAACCTGGTTTTGCGGGGAGAGACCGCTTCCGCCTTTCAGCGTCAGTTGCATCCACTCTATTGCATTCGCAATAGCCGGGATGGAGTCTGTCGCGCCTGCATGGTTCTCCCAAGGCTGATACAGGATCCGGGCCGTTCCATCCTCGATCTTACCATATACTTTGTCCACTTCAATTGGTTCGGTAGTGTTGAACAACGGCTGCAAAACAGGAGATACAGGAGCATCAGATCCCTTGCCGACGAATATCATCACACCAAGCTCGGTAACCGTTCCAATATTGAAGGCGGCATTCTTGAGATACCGTGCTGCAGATAAA
>NZ_DJGW01000004.1:313-701 GCF_002432845.1 Sphaerochaeta sp. UBA5836 | reverse complement strand
TGAACCTGGAGCGTTTAGCTCTGACTCCATAAAGAATACTGAGGAATATCCTTGAGGGTCTGAAGTGATCGCCCCCATTGCTGCTGCAAACCCTCCTTGGGACATTCCAACAATGCCGATGTTTTCAGTGTCTACATTCGGCAGACTTTTCAAATATGAAAGGCCGGCTGGGCCTCCGGCCCCATGGTCGAGATTTTTCCCGGTAGATCTCCCATGCCCGCTCATATCCATGGAAAGAACTACATATCCTCTTCGTGCAAATTCCAACGCTGTATTCGCCATATGGTTTTTTTGATTGTTCAAACCATGAATGGCAAGGATCGCCGGCGCTTTTCCTGCAATACTCTTGGGTGTATACAGGTAGGCACTTACCTTAAAGCCGGGAGCG
>NZ_DJGW01000004.1:0-228 GCF_002432845.1 Sphaerochaeta sp. UBA5836 | reverse complement strand
TAAGAATGATTGCCAGATAGAGCACCTTCCAGTTCTTGCTTGTTTTCATGCAAGTCCTCCTTATTTCTTTAGAATCTTTTATGTTTCTATAGAAAGTATACTCTATGATATTTCACTTGGCAACGATAACATCAGGTAGAAACGATTTTGGGTGTTGGCTCTATTTTTTTTTTGGGGGGGGGGAACGGGCTTGAGCGTGTCGATTGATTCACGTTCACATCAATTCTT
>NZ_DJGW01000092.1:12811-13813 GCF_002432845.1 Sphaerochaeta sp. UBA5836 | reverse complement strand
ATGACCATCGGAGCGGGTTTGATCGAGCTTTCCGAAGAAGGTGAGCTCTACAACTCCTATGCCGTAACGCTCAGCGGCGGCACCATTCATATGCACAGGAAGCTTCACACCTTCATCAGCGCCCATATGAAGAGCGGATCCTCCTATACCGTCTTCGATACTCCAGAGGGAATCAGGTTGGGAGTACTTACCTGCTACGACAACAACATCGTAGAGAATGCCCGCATCACGGCCCTTCTGGGGGCTGAGGTGTTGCTCGCCCCCCATCAGACAGGCGGGTGCAACTCGGCAAGTCCGAAGGGGATGAAACGAATCGATGTAAAACTTTGGGAAGAACGTTCCACAAAAGAAGCAGAGCTCCTCGGTGAGTTCCAAGGTCCGAAAGGACGACAGTGGCTGATGCGCTGGTTACCCTCCCGTGCCCATGACAACGGTATGTTCCTGATCTTCAGCAACGGGGTTGGCAGGGATGACGATGAGGTACGCACCGGCAATGCCATGATCCTCGACCCATATGGGGAAATCCTTGCAGAGTCCAAAGCTATCGAGCAGGATATGGTCATTGCTGAGTTGGATGCTTCACTGCTTCCCTCAAGCAATGGCAGACGATGGATGAAAGCACGCAGGCCCGAGCTCTATACCCTCCTCTCAGAAAGGACAGGGAAGGAGGAAGATACCAGAACGGTGCGGTTCACGTATGAATAAGGAGGTTGATAGTCTCATGCATATTGAAGAAGAGAACACAATCATGATGGACGTTCAGGAAATGGTTTGGTACAAGGAGTTGAAGGCAGAAGAGACTCCTGGTGGAAACTTGCGTTTCTACCGTAGGCTTGCCCATATGAATCAGACTGAACTTGGCAACAAGCTGGGAATCTCCAAACAGTTCGTATCCAACATGGAGAACGGGAGCAAGCCCATCAGCAGGAATATGGCTCTCAAGCTTGGAGCTCTGTTCGATGTGCCTGCAGGCCGATTCATTTAGTAGCAAGCTTGTCTATA
>NZ_DJGW01000092.1:9364-12678 GCF_002432845.1 Sphaerochaeta sp. UBA5836 | reverse complement strand
CAGTATGAAGACTCACCCACAAATATGTTGCTGAGGCTATCAACAAGAACGTGAAGTTTTCACCACATCACGTCAACATCTGATCAACCACCCTCACAAGCTTCTCTATTTCTTGTATACTAATCCGCTCTTCTGTACTATGCGCCTTCTCATACCCGACCCCTAGAAGTATGGCATCCTTGGCATGGGTTCTGAGGATATTCACATCACTGCCCCCTCCGCTGGAGAGCTCTGTACAGGGAATGTTGCACGCAGTACAAGCCTGCTGAAACATTATTAATGCTTTTGATGCTCCAACCTGATACCCATCATACGAAATCTCATACTCCAAGGAGAAAGTTCCTCCTTGGCTGCAGGCTTGCTCACAACACTGGCGTATATGCCTCAGGTGCTCAAAAGCTCTATCACGTACCAGACTGCGAATTTCCAGATGCAATTGGACCAAATCACACACGACATTCGTACTCCCGAATCCATGAATCGAGCCAATGTTTGCAGTCGTCATCTCATCAACCCGCAACAGTTTCATCTGCGATATGGCCTTGCTTGCCAGCGAGATGGCACATGTGCCCAGCTCCGGAGCCACCCCGGCATGGGCTGCCTTGCCATGGAAGGCAATCTTCACATCCAGTTTCCAAGGAGCCTGGATGACTACCGTTCCTACTGGTCTTCCAGTATCAAGCACAAAAATTGTATTGAGCTGGGAGAGAATCTCGGGTCCAAGATGCTTAGCCCCCTGAAGCCCTACCTCCTCCTGGATGGTGAAGAGCAAACCGAACGAACCATAACGTTCTTTCTCTTGGGCAAGTACGAGTGCAAGGGCAACGGCAATCTTGTCATCGGCGCCTAAAGCAGTGGTTCCATCAGTTCGAATATATTCTTCTCCAAAGACAGGCTTTACCCCCACTGCATTCCCAACCGTATCGATATGGCAGGCAAAGGTTATCGGAGGAGCTTCAGTACAGTTCACCGGAACAAAGAAATTCCCAAAGGAGTCCTGGATGCAGGCAAGATGCGGCTGCTTGAGTCGCTCTAGGATGAAAGAACGCAAAGATTCTTCATGCCCGCTCGGGCTGTCTATTGCAACCAACTTCAAGAATTGATCGATGACACGTGCGACCATCATTCTCCCCTCCTGTCAGCTAATACGCCAGATGCAGGATATCCAACACCTGCATGGCTTCCAGCTGCTGCAAGCTTCCTATAGGATGAGATCCAGCAGCTGCTTGTGCAATGGCAGGCAAATCCGCCACTTCAACTCCAATCTCCCTAAGTTGGGTAGGAAGGCCAAGACATCTGTAAAAGGATTGCATGGAGTAAATAAGACGCGCCAGCACATCCTCAAAGGAAGCAAGAGGAATCTCAATATGCCAGACTCGGCCGGCATATTGAAGAAACCTGAATTGGTGTTTGGGGGCAATATAACGCATCCAAGCAGGGGTAAGGATTGCCAGACCTGCACCGTGGGGCACGTCACAGAAACCACTGAGAGCATGTTCGATCAAATGACAAGCCCAATCGCCACCCCCTCGGCCGCGATCCAAGAGGGGGCTATGGGCAAGCGTTCCTGCCCACATTATTTCCGAGCGGAGGTGATAGGAATCGGGATGGGAAAGCACCAACGGACCATTGTCGAGAACACAGCGCATAACAGATTCCAACAGCCGGTCGGTGAGGTCGTTCTCCATCAATGGAATAAAGTACCGTTCTTGCAGGTGTGAGAGCATATCGCTTATGCCACACGCAGTCTGATATACAGGAAGGCTCAAGGTGAGTGATGGATCGAGTAGGGAAACCTTGGGGACAAGAGCAGGCCCGCTTGCAATACGCTTTAATCCGGTCTTTGTTTCGCTGATCACACACGAATCGGAGGTTTCTGAGCCTGAAGCGGGAATGGTAAGAACAACTGCGAGAGGAAGAGCCTGTTCAACAGGCGTATAGTTTTCAAAGTGGTCTGTCCAATACTGTTTGGGATCAGAAGCCACCAACAAACCAGCCAACGCCTTGGCCGTGTCGATAACACTCCCTCCCCCTAAGGCAAGCAGGCAGTCAACCTGATGCCGCTTGGCAATTTCTGCCAAAGCAAGCACTCCTTCATACGTTGGATTAGGCTTGACTCCACCCCCGCTGACAACTTTACAGCCACAAGAGACAAGGAGCTGTTCTACTTTCGCAAAGAGACCGTTTCGAATAACGGAGTTTTGTCCAAACACTACAAGAACTGTCGTTCCCGTGCCTTTGACTGCCTCTCCAACTTGGTCGACTACGTCACGGCCAAAGCGTATATGAGTAGGGAACAGCAATTCAAACGATTCCATCGCTTACTCCTTGTTTCTTCAGACTCAGTACAAGTACACCTGACAAGATAAGTGCACAGACAAACAACAACCATCCGGGATTATTGGTATAGAGCAGGCTGGTGAACTTGATAAACACAATGCCTACACATGAAGAGATGAGAAAACTGGCGGCATAGACACCGGCTCGGTGCTCACCATGTGTTTCCACAGCAAGCACTGCATCGGCAAGTGTTTTCAAAACACCATAGGAGACAGAAATACAGACGACTGCAAGCAAGGGAAAGAGCAATCCTCCTTTGGGACAGAAGAATAAAAGCGCAAATCCCACAAGCGATAGCAGTGAGGACCAAACAGAAAAAGCATAGAGATTTCGCCGTTTCAGATGAGGGTTAACCACAATCATGGCCAATAAGGTTCCTAGTGAATATAATCCTCCGATCAAGGAAATCTGTGATGTTGAAATCTTCACAAAATCGATGAAAAAGGGAGCAAAGAGCAAGCTTGAAGTGGTCCCAAGGGAGAAATAGACGTAAATCAAAGCATTGATGATTACTGCACGAAGCATGGCATGGTCATTTTTAACAGTGCTGTACACCTGCTTGTAGACAGCGAAAAACCTTGGGAACGTCCAGAATTGCCCTTCTTTTTTCATCCTCTGCTGAACCATTTTTCCTGTCGGCGTCTCCTTAAGCAGGAAGTGCCGAATGATAGCCTGGCTGGCCATGCTTATTGCTGCAATAAGTAAAAAAGCTTGCTCGGTACGCACAACGCCCCAGTGCATGACAAAGAGACCTGCCAAAGGGGTAAGCAACCCAGCTGCCACCAATATAATGTTGAACAGATTCATCGAGACAACACTGTTCTCTTCAGAAGCATCCTCGATCATCAACAGGTAGTAGCCAACGCTCATAATCCTGTTCAAACCGGTAAGCACCATGGCGATCAGTGCTACCTCATAGATGGGCCAGAATAGGAAGAGCAAGGCTGGAAGCACTGAACTGACAAGATCGAAAA
>NZ_DJGW01000092.1:5563-9273 GCF_002432845.1 Sphaerochaeta sp. UBA5836 | reverse complement strand
GGAATCGCCCAGAACGGGAAGAACGAAGTACACACCCGAGCATTCCATTCAAGCTTGGATAGATAGGCTTTCACAAAATTCTACCTCTTGAGAGCTTCAGAGAGCGCTTTCAATGGCAAAGCATTGACTTGGTACACCGTATCCAACACAGAAGAAGGAATAGGAGAATCCAAATTGCAGGCCCTGTTCAAAGCCCCGACCAACGCAGCAATCGTATCGGTATCGCCGCCGACCTGGGTTGCCAGGCAGATGGATTTGAAGGTTTGCCCTGGAGCGAAAAGGAACAGGGCAAACACTGCAGAGAACACATCCGCCGACTCCAGCCCGGTTCCCAGGACAGAGAACAGGAAGTCCAGCAGCTCATCCTCACCATGCTCCGCTTTCAAATACTCAACCAAGAAAGCGAGCCTGCCCAGACTGGAAGCAGCACATGCTTGGTAAGGTGATTGGGACAACCCATACCGTCCGCCTTCATAGGCCGCCTGGATAATTTCAACAACCGAGCCTCCCCCTACCGCCTCAGCCACTGCACAGGAATAGGCACATGCCGCCTCCAATGCTTGGCTTGTGTAGTGGGTGGGAGTCAAACACGTAACAACCATCTCAAGCATCTGCATGCGGTCAAGGTTCTTTGCAAGTGCATAGAGCGTAGGAGCCAAAGTCCGCATCAGCCCTCCGCAGGTGGTCCCATGCTTTCCCGCTTCTTTCGGATCGACTCCGTCCTTGATAGCCTTCAATGCTTTCAAGGAACTGGGGCCGATGTAGCGCTTTGCTACAGCATCGGACTCATCTATCCATGCAAGCAGACCTTCCACAGTTGAATCGATGGTCACTCCCTGCTTCAGATATCTGTCCAGGAGATACAGCGTCTGCTCGGTATCATCAGTGACACTCCCTTTGGGCAGGTCACTATGGTTGGCGGAAAGATGACTTTCCACCAACGTAGTGACTTCTCCGAGCGTCTTTGCTATCTGGGTGCGCGTCATGAACTCTGTGCTCATGCCCATCGCATCCCCGACGGCAAACCCTTCCAAAATTGCTTCAATATGGTGTGCTGTAATCATACCAGGCTCGAAAGAACTTCAAAATCTCTACGAAGCTTGGCAGGGATATCGCTCAAGTAATGACGATAGGCCGGCTCAAGGGTGTAATACCCCGTAAACCCTTTCTGTTTCAGCAGCGAAAACACCTCGCTCCAAGGAATCTCACCCTTGCCAATGGGAAGGTGCTTCTTTTTATCTCCAAAGTCACTAAGATGCAGATGGCAGGGGGCCTCATCCAAAGCGCCGATGAACGTGAGGGGGTCGCCACCGCCTTCCATGACTTCGGTGGTGTCCACCATGATTTTCATTGCCTTCATCTTCCAGTCCCGCACATATTGCTGCAGTGTATCAGGGTACTGGCCGACACCAACAGGGTAGTTCTCCATTGCCACGGTAATCGAAGCCTCTTCACACAAGTCCCCCAGATACCTCAGGTTTTCGATGACCCTAGGCTCGATATAGGTTTGCATCTCAGCTTCGTACTTGGTTGTGGGATGGATTACAATACACTCAGTACCCAGTCGCTTTCCCATCGTTACAATGTCCCTGGAAAGTTTCCTTCCCTCCTCCGACATGGTCGGATGAGCTGAGTAGAGCATTGAAAACATAGCCAAGGGATAGTGGATCGAGGATACATGTACCTTTGTTTTCTCAAAGCGAAGCGTAGAATCCTCGCTGACATCCTTGAAGCACTGGGGCATCAACTCAGCATGGGCGAACCCAGCCTCGCCGACAAGGCGCAATGCCTCTTCCGATTCCAACGGATACAGTGCCCCGGTGGAAAATGCATATCTATTTGAATATCCTTTCATGTATACCTCTTCACGATCTCACATTCCAGAGAGGGGGGTCTCTCTACCCCCCCCCTCACAGATCCACGCTTACTCAATCTCCTTAACCAAGGAATCTGCAGCCTTTTTCAGTGCAACCTCCACCGAGCTTACGTTCTTCTCAATCTCATCAAGAGCATACCAGAAGAAGGAATCCATGGTCCCCATCTCGGAGAAGTGGAAATAAGCCCAGGCATTCTCAAGCTGGTCGAAAGCAACCTTGTACAGCGGGTTGGCTGCCAAAGCTTCCTTGACCACTGCGCTGTTCTGAGCAGACTTACGTACCGGCAGATACCCGGTGGAAAGCGCAAACGCCGTATGATTCTTCTCTTCCAACAGATACTTCAACAGCTCCCAGGAAGCTTCACGCTTGAAGGTGTCATCGGTCAGGATGACTCCTACGTTGCCACCGAGGGCGATGGAGCGGTTCTTGAAACCGGGCATCATGATAGCGCCAAGCTTGAAATTGGTATTGCCCTGCCACCGTGCAACACGGTTGGAAGAAGCTGCAATAAAGGCAAGGTTGCCTGCAAGAAACTTCTTCTCAGCATTGTTGTGCTGGCCGGCCGGCATCAGGTTGGCATCAACCATCGACTTCCAGAATGTACCCACTTCAACACCACTTGCTTCATGGAAAGCCGGCTGCACGCGGTCGTTGACCTTGCGAACAACATCGTTGCCATTCTGGCCAAGCATGGTCTTGAAGAGCCAGACACCATCAGAAGTATCGAAGCCGTAGAAGTCAGAGCTGTTGTTCACATTGCCCTTTTCCATGGCAGTCTTGGCAACCTGGTAGAACTGTGCCCACGTTGCGGGAGGATTCTTCTCAAGATCCAGTCCGGCTTTGTCGGTGATGTCCTTGTTGTAGTACATCACCTGACTGGAGATACCATACGGAACCGCAGCAATTCTCCCTTCAAACATGCCATACTCAAGCATTCCCTTGAAAATGTCGTTCACATTGAAGGCAGGATCCTTGACCAAGTCTTCCATGGAATAGTCACCACGGCCACCGGTATACAACTGCCCTGCAGCCATAATGGCTGCATCGGGGGCATCACCGGAAAGCAGGGCTGCACTTACCTTGGTTGCTGTATCAGCATAGGAACCTGAATAGGTCAATTCAAGTTCTATGTCGGCGCGGGCCTCATCAAAAGCTTTCGCAAGAGCAAGGAATTGCTCACCTGATGCACCACTAATTGCATACCAAACCTGGAGCTTAACCACTTCGGGTCTGGCAACCGTCTCTTTCGAACCTTGGGCAAAGACCAATGACATGCCCAAGACGAGCATCAACACAAACACTGTAGCCTTTTTCATCATAGCACCTCTCTTTTGTTCGTTATGCTTTCAAACCAGTGAGTGTTATCGACTTCACCAGCTGCTTCTCAAATAACAAATACACGATCAGAACCGGGAGGATGGCCATCACTGAAGCTGCCATCATGATTTGGTATTCCGACGAAGACTCCTGCACCAAATACTTCATGCCTATCGGCAAGGTTCGGTATGTTGCCTTATTGGTAACGATCAATGGCCAGGTGTAGCTCTTCCAATGCCCAAGGAATGAAAAGAGCATTGCTGTGCTGATCGGAGACTTTGAATTGGGAATGACTACTTCTTTCAGGATGCGGTAGTAGCCGCAGCCATCGAGCTTTGCCGAATCAATGAGAACGGTTGGAACTGTAGAAAAAAACGAAACCAGCAGGAAAATGGTGAAGGCAGCAAATACTTGGGGTAGGATGATGCCCGCATATGTGTCAATCATATTTGCCTTGCTGACCATCAGGTACAAAGGTATGAGTGTCACCACTATCGGAACAAACATCGTACTGCG
>NZ_DJGW01000092.1:3834-5429 GCF_002432845.1 Sphaerochaeta sp. UBA5836 | reverse complement strand
CCAGCTGCTGGGAATCCACTTCGGGGGATACGCATATACATCCGGTACTGTCTTGAAAGCCGAAAGAAGCATCCAGACAAAGGGGAAGACCATGGCCAGCGAGCCCACTAAGAGTATCAGAAAAATCAGTTTGTTCGAGTGTTTCAGTTTTTGTGCCATACCGTTACTCCAAGGAGATGGATTTTCGTGCATCCAACTTTGTCTGGATGAGCGTCAGGGCGAAAATTATGATAAACAGGATGATGGAAGCACTGCAGGCTCTACCCATTTTCCCACTGGTGAATGCAGTATCGTAGATGTAGTTGACCATCAGAGCAGTGGAGTACAAAGGCCCGCCTTTGGGAGTCATCACGTTTACCTCAGCGAACACCTTGAACGTGTTGATGATACCGATCATCAGCACAAATGAGATGATCGGACGCAAGAGCGGCAACTTGATCATAAACAGCACCTGGTGGGCTTTGGCACCATCCACTTGGGCTGCTTCAACAAACGAGGTCGGAATGTTCTGCAGTCCTGCCAAGAAGAGCACAATGTTGTACCCCAACCCTTTCCATATGGAAAACATCAGAATGGAAAGGAGTGCGGTGTCCTCATGATAGAGCCATTGGGAAGTCGGTAGCCCGAAGGCGGAGAGAATTTGGTTGAAAGGCCCGATTCCCGGGTCAAAGAACCAAATCCAGATCAAGCTGGAGGCAACCACCGGAACAACAACCGGGGCAAAGTAGGCTGAACGAAGATACTTCTTCATGGGAATGGCCGAATCAAGCATCAAAGCGATAGCCAAGGCCAATGAAGTATCGATTACCAATTTCAAAGCGGCAAACGTAAAAGTATTGCGGATTGCCTTGAAAAACCGGTCATCGGTGAACAGGTACTTGTAGTTGGCAAGGCCGTTGTAGGATTTCAGCCCTGTCGTGAGGTTGTAGTTGGTGAAACTATACGCTACCACCTGCACGACAGGAATGATGAACAACAGAACGATGGCAACCATTGTGGGCAGCAGCAACACGGATGCAGCCCGTACTTGGGCACTCTCATACCGCTTGCCCAGAATGGTTACCCGGTGGATGCGCAGCGCACTTTTATTCTCTCTCATTACCAGCCTCTCTTGTGTTTCAGTGCTTTAACGACACCGGGAATCAAGGAGCAAATCACCTTTCCGTTCCTCAGAAAAGGATTGCCGTCAATGATAATATGAGCATCAGGGCCGAGAAAGGCGAATTCCACCGAACTATTGGCTGGAACAACGAGATGCTGTATTGTGGTGAAATCCGAGTAATTCCATGCTTCAGGATTGCAATCCACGACGTTTCGAGAACACAGCCCCACGGCAGCCAGACTCTCTCTCTCCCTTCCAAGACACAGACCACCAAAAATCGCCCGTCCATAAAGCCTGTCAAATTGCAGGGGCGTTATGACAATCTGCTCGACAGGAACCCCACCGTTGTATACTTTCTGCACGCCATCAACGGTGATGGAGAACTGGTCGGTTACCAAGCGTTTTCCCACTTGAATCGGTACTCGTGCATCATGAAGCAGCAACTCCTCAACAGACAGGTTGCAGCATACTCCATTCTCGGTACCCAAAAAGG
>NZ_DJGW01000092.1:0-3769 GCF_002432845.1 Sphaerochaeta sp. UBA5836 | reverse complement strand
GCTGCGATACCCAGCAGAATCACCTCTGCCTTCCTCCTCACGATCTGAGATGCAATATAGGAAGCAAGGCCGTCTCCGCCGACACTGACCAAATAGGTCGGATTCTTTGCAAGCAGGGCATCGACCATTACCGCGAGCTGTGCCTTGTAATCGGATTGTCTTTCAATTTCAAGTATTTCCGCTGCTGGACAATAGTGATGACCGTACCCTCGGCACACTACGAAAGAGGCCCCTTGGAAAAACTGCATGATGGAAGAACCCAATGCTTCAAGCTGGTGCAACGGAAGTGAAGAATGCTGGTTGAATGCAATGGCTACTGTCATCTTCTCTCCTCTTACGGCTTCAGCACAATCTTGAATGCTTTTCCCTGTTTAAGCAGGTCAAAGGCTTCACGACCTTGTTCGAGACTCAACCGATGGGTGATCAACTTTGCATAGTGGGACTGTTTTGCCTCAATCATTGCATACGCATGGGTAAAGTGAGAAAGAGCAAACCCGCTGCAACCCGTGACCGAGACTTCACGATAATGAATGGAATAGGCATCAGCTTCGAAGGTATCCTGCTTCTTCAGGCCACTGAATACCAGAACCGTACCTCCATTGCCTATTCGATGCACTGCATCAGCAATGAGCGAGGCTTGGTTCACGCTGATGATTACCTGGTCATACTGGCTGGGATCGGAATCGATTGGATCGATGCACTCAATGCCCCAGCTTTGGATCATCTGCTTACGGTAGGCATTTGGCTCCACCACTGTTACGGGAACGCCTGTATCCTGGAAATAGAGAGCGAACAGGATACCCATCGGGCCTCCTCCCACCACCAGAGCCTTGGACCAAGGTCGAAGGCGTAGGTGATCGATACCATTCAATACGCAAGCCAACGGTTCGACTAACGTAAATACCTGTTCATCACAAGACTGCGGGAGTCGAATCATGCCTGGACCATAGTCCTCAGGGATTGCCACATACTCACAAAAAGCTCCCGAGGAGACATAATGCTTGTCAGTACACATCTGCTTAAGGTTGGTGGTACAGTTGTTGCACGTCCCACATTCATAGTAGGGAGCTACTACCACGGTATCTCCAATCGTATAGGAAGAGTTTTCGGGTACACGGACCAGTCGGCCAACAAACTCATGACCAAGAATCGTGGGAGGTTTGAAAAAGTGATGGCCGACCGTAAAGGTTTTCAAGTCGGTTCCGCAAATGCCGCACCCCAGCACACGTACAACGTACGCACCTTGTGCATCGGCAATCTCTTGCATTTCAAGCTCACCTATCCCTGTATACATCAATGCTTTCATTCATTTCTCCAATGACTCTGCTAATTCCGCAGCGGTCTGTGAGTCGGTTATCAGGCAATCAAATAGTTTCAGGACGGCAGCAGTTCTAATGCCGGGAATCTTAAGGGTTCCTCCGCAAATGCAGATAATCTGTTTTGCCTTTTTCAAGGAATCGACGGGGATACCGAGATACATTTTATCATTCACATTAGGGGCATGCCGGGTGATCAGGCTGTCGTCGGGGGCGACATCACCAATGAACCCTTCGGTGTTGAAGAACCTGCCCAAAATGTCTCCAACCACGTTCTGCTGCTGCAAATCATCCAAGGCTTCCAAGGTATACTCGCCTACCGGAAAACTTGGCGTACCTCCAAATGCTCCGAGCCCTACAATGGCCATGTCAAGTTTGTTCCATAAATCTTGGATGGCTTTCATCTGAGGATCGCGCCCAAAGAAATCACGGATTTTCACATCGGAAACAAAAGCAGGAATGTTGAAAAACAATGCATTGCCATGCAGTTTCTCAGCCATCCTGTCAGCAATGATATTGACCTGGTAATGAGACTCGGTACGACCTGCACTGCCCACCATCGGGACAACCGTAACTCCTTTGAGGTTCGGGCAATCAGGGAGAGCGAGCACGCTTCTATGAACTGTGACGCCCCACCCTACCCCAACAGCCATCCCTGGCTGCACCGCCTGGGAAAGAAAGGCACCGGCTGTAACTGCAATGGCTTTTATACGGTTGTCCCGATCATTGGAACTTCGATCAGGACATTGCCCGATCACCACCCGCTTGATGCCCAAAGCTTTTGCAAGATCCATTTCCAACGAAGAACACCCCGCAGGAGGAATTACCTGGATGCGCACAATCCCAAGATTTTCTGCTTTTGCCAATGCCCGTGATACCATGGGCCGAGAGAGGTTGAGCAGGTTGGAAATCTCCTGCTGGTTCTTTCCTTTCTCATAATAGAGGGAAGCAATGGAATAGAGCAGTTCTCGATCATCCAACATGGTTACCCCCGAAGGACATCACACAGAGAAGCAACTATTTCTTTTGGTTTCTCGCTCTGGAACAGGTTTCTTCCAAATGCAAAGCCCGCAGCACCGGCAGCTACAACTGTTTTGGCGATGTCCAGAATATTGGCTTCTTTGGGACCTCCTGCCAAGACGATGGGAACCGGGCATCCTGACACCACCGAAGCAAAATCCTCACAGTAAAAAGCCTTGACGAAATCAGCACCAATCTCAGAGGCTATGCGCACCCCGTTTCGGATAAATGACGTGTCATTGTTCTTTGTATAGTCGGCGTGCAGCACTTCCACCATTACGGGAATCGAATACTGATGAAAGGCATCAATTGCTTTGGCTACATCGGTCATCGACTCCTTGTCATGGGAGCCTCCGAGCACCAGCATGATCAAAACCGCATCCGCACCCAGGTCCAAGGCTTGCTTGGGAGAGACCATGATGCTGTGAAAATCAGCAAACGTGGTTCCCATCAACGTACCACCGAGAGATGCGCGAAGCACTAGTTTCTTGTTCTGCACCAGAGAGGCATCGATCAGGGAGAAAATCCCAGGATTGAGAATATAGCCGTCTATATCGGTATCAAGGATGCGCTTGATAGCCTCAATAGGATTCTCCAAACCTTGCATCACTCCATAAATCTGGGGATGGTCGAAAGCAGCAAGGAAGAGTTTCCCATCATGATTCATCAATATGGTTTTTTTCCTTTCCAGTCCGTTCATCAGAACCTACCTTCTGAACAATTGTTCAATATTTCTTATCTACTATTATGATAGTGGCAGTATTTTTTTACTGTCAATGAGAATGTTTGTTCGCACAAACCTACTACTATGAACATTTGTTCAAATCATTGGAATAAGTAGAGAAATCATCCCTACGGGTATAGAATTGAGATACAAGGCTCAACCGTGCTCGCCAAACAATCCAATGGATACCTTTGTTTTTCATGAAGAACCTTTCTTGGTTATTCTAAAAGACACTGGGAAATACACGACAAGTGATGAGAATATTCTGTTTCAGAACGAACAGATGGCTGAACTGCTTTGGCACACTTGTTCTAGACATACTTGCAAGCCCATCAGCAGAAGGGGTCTGTTTCTGTTGGTTCTGTGCAGGCTTGTAGTGGTTGCCCACCAAGTTTGCAGCTCTCTCCAGCACCCCCTCAATCGACGGTACCACGCTCAATAATCAGGGTCAACGCTTATACGATTTTTTGCAGATTATCAACAATTTCGAATATTCTCATGTCTGGAATTTACTATGCCTACCCATTCCTTACTTCTGAACATATTCTTTCATAGAGCGTCCCAAAGCTGATTCCTCTCACGAGCTCCTCAAGAAACGCTACTTTCCAGCGTTAGCCTTGAGCAATAATGGCGTCATACCCGGTTGCGTGGAGAACCTTGTCTTGCGCATAGAAAAGCTTTGCATCCTCTTCAGTAGGCAAGAGCGAAA
>NZ_DJGW01000058.1:4387-10443 GCF_002432845.1 Sphaerochaeta sp. UBA5836 | reverse complement strand
AAGCCCGGTGATGCTTGCAATCTCATCCAAATACTGCTTGGACATGCCGACCGGCTTGTTGTCACGATCGACGTATTCCAACGGGGCCCAGGCAGGATCGTAGAGTACGGTTACAATCGGATGGGAGGCAAGAAACTGTTTCTCACTTTCATCCAAGCGTGAAAGGAATGTTGAACCATCATCGGTTGCAGCTAAGGTAGTACACACAAAACACAGGATGACTGAAACGAGGAGATGTTTTTTTACCTTACGCATCCGAAGCGTCCTCCACTGCAGCATACCGAATCGGCTTTCCATCACACTTGAGCAGCGTATTCACTTCCCGCTTCAGCTCCATAATACGATCCTCACGATTGGTCATCACCGCATACCAGCGCTTCAATTGGTCCAACTGTTCGGCATTCTCCATCTCGATTGCTTTTCGCTCGGTGATATCCTGCCCTTGTGCAATGGTAGCCATCAATGCACCGGTGTCAGGAATATAAATAGGGCTTGTATTCCAGATAAAGGTCCGAGTATTCCCGTTATGGGTTTCCATCGCCAATTCAGCGGCAGAAAAAGACAAATGCTCTTGCAGCTGTTTGAATAAATCCTTTCGCTGACTTTCACTGATGTAATCGGCATAATCGGTAAGCTTCCTCCCTACTACATCGGATATGTTTTG
This sequence comes from Sphaerochaeta sp. UBA5836, assembly GCF_002432845.1. Classification (NCBI taxonomy): domain Bacteria; kingdom Pseudomonadati; phylum Spirochaetota; class Spirochaetia; order Spirochaetales; family Sphaerochaetaceae; genus Sphaerochaeta; species Sphaerochaeta sp. UBA5836. Next base: position 9,779 of record NZ_DJGW01000058.1, on the reverse strand, counting down.
CTCAAACAAGGATGCGAAGGCCTGGTTGGCCAACGTAATCGTCATATTTGGATCCCAAACCACTATGGGTGTATTTGCATGGGTCAGCAAGGCTTCCAGATACTTCTTCGCCTCGCGAAGCTCATGCTCGATCTGCTTCTGCTTGGTGATCATCTCGGTGTAGACGACAATCCCCCCGATTTCACCCTCTTCGGTGTACCACGGCCGACACTCCCATCGGGTATACTCAACCCGCCCGTCTTCCCGTACATACGGGTCGTCATCGGCGCTGACCACTTCTCCGGCCAAAGCTCTTTGGTGCACATCCCTCCATTTCTGGGGAAGGCCGGGCAACACTTCGTAGTGATGCCTGCCGATGATCGATGCAGCATCCTGCAAACCATACTCATCCAAGTATTTCTGGCTCACATAGAGATAGCGCAAGCCTGCATCGTGTATTGCAACAGAGCTTTTGGTATGCTCTATTACATACCTGAGCAAGTCTGCCGAGTGCTTCAGTGAAAGCTCGACATTCTTCCGCTTGGAGATATTGCGATAAAAGCACATGAAGGCAGGATTTTCAGACCCCAATGCAATTACGGAAGCTTCCAAAGACAGAAATGTACCGTCTTTGGTCCGATGCTCGGTTTCCAACATCACTGATTTCTGCAACTCAATTGCTTTCAATTGGGAAAACAAGGTCTCAGTACGGTTACCGTTGAGAAACAGGTCGAGGTTTTTCCCAAGCAACTCGCTTCGCTTGTACCCTGTCATCGCAAGGTACGCATCATTCACTTCTTGGATTATTCCTTGGCCATCCAAGCCGATGTACCCTTCGGGCATGTAGCGAAGCAGTGTTTCAACTTGATGCCCCTCATGCGAAGATTCAGGTTTTTTACGCACAAAACGCATGAAGAGCATGACTGCTGCCACAAACATCAGGATGCCAAGCATGAGATACAAGGAAATCTCAGCTATACACGGGATGAGCACCTGTGCAACTCCTTTCAGCAAAAGGTATATTCAGCATAGCATACCTCCAGTAAACCCTGCCGGATGATTCATTGCGACAACACAATTGCATGCACGGTAGATACCAAATCATGGCAATGCTCAAATGCATGTTTTTCCAGGTTTTCGTGGGCGCCGCCCATCAAGTACCCCTTTCCGGCCGCCCTGAGCATGGAAATATCATTCTCGTCATCGCCGAATGCATAGGTTTGTTCGATAGGAATCCCAAAATGCGAGCTGACGGCAACCAAGGAATCCCCTTTGCTGGTCGGACAGATATCGAAGAGCTCCTTGCCTGTGGTTGCAACATGGTAGGAATCCTCCCATTTTCTTCTACTCTGCACAAGTATGTCTTGCTTGTTCTGACGGCAGACACCGGTAATTTGCAAAATCTCGTCGTCTATGTCGGAGAATGCCTCAAAGGTCCTGGTAAAACCCTTGGCCAAGTAGCCCTTGTTTTGCTCCTGCACCAGCGAAGCCGAAGGGAGATGAATGGCGTTCTTGCCGGAAAGCAAAGGAATCGCCCCTTGCTCGAGCAAAAAATCAGTAATTTGCTTCGCGTCGGAAGCATGGATGGTATGGTTGGGAATCAACTCCTGTCCTTGATAAAGAATCCTGCAACCGTTGGATGCGGAGAATACCACCTCATCTTCGACTTGCTCGAAGAGAGGAATCAAGGAGAGATGAAAGCGCCCGCTTGAAATGCAAAATAAAAATCCTCGTTCCTTGGCCTCATGCACCAGGGAGAAGAAGGATGGGGAAACCTCACGCTGTCCGTGGGGAAGAATGGTCCCATCAACATCACAAACAAACATACCTTTGTACCGATTCACACCCACCTCCACCCCTTTTAGGGGTAGTATGACAAATTATGTTCGTTGGTACAAGTAATTATCCCGCAGTCAGATGAAAGACTGCGGGATACGACCAAGAAAAGAACCTGTCAGCCCCTTGCTCCGTAAAGATTGTCCATATCAACATCGGAAATTGAAATGCCCAAAGCCTTTGCCACACCCTCTCCATAGGCGGGGTCGGCAAGATAGCAGTGCCTGATGTGCCGCTTCTGCACCACGAGGGTCGTACCCTGCATGTTGCGTGCGGTGTTCTCAAAGAGCCGCTGCTTCTCATCCTCCTTCATGATGGAGAAGAGCTTTCCCGTCTGTTCGTAGTAGTGGTCGTCATCCTGTCGATAGTCATAGTGATCGACAGGACCGCCTCCATCATAGGCAGGCTCGGTCAAATCATTTTGGTCCTTCCACATCCCGTAGGAGTTCGGGTTGTAGTGTACGCTGCCGCCAAAGTTGCCATCCACTCTCATCGCACCATCGCGATGGAAGTGGTTGGTATCCACCTTGCTGCGGTTGACAGGTATCTGGTAGTAGTTCACTCCCAGCCGATAGCGCTGTGCATCACCGTAGGAGAAGAGCCTGCCTTGCAGCATGCGGTCCGGCGAGTAGCCGATGCCGGGAACGCTGTTTGCAGGGTTGAAAGCAGCTTGCTCGACGTCCTGGAAGTAGTTGTCCGGGTTTCTGTTGAGCTCGAGCACCCCTACTTCATGAAGCGGATACTGGGCGTGGTACCAGACCTTGGTGAGGTCGAAGGGATTGTCCGGATGCTTTTCAGCCTGCTCTTCGGTCATAATCTGCACATACATGGTCCAGCGGGGGAAAGCTCCTTTCTCAATGGATTCAAACAGGTCCCTCTGATGGCTTTCCCGGTCGCCGGCAATGATTGCCGCAGCCTCTGCATCGGTAAGGAATTCGATGCCCTGCTGGGTCTTGAGGGTGAATTTCACCCAGACGCGCTCATTCTTTGCATTGATGAAGGAGTAGGTATGCGAGCCGTAGCCGTTCATATGCCGATAGCTCTTGGGAATGCCTCGGTCTCCCATGGTTATGGTAACCTGCTGCAGCGCCTCAGGGAGGGAGGACCAGAAGTCCCAGTTGTTCTGCGCTGAGCGCATGTTGGTCCTGGGATCGCGCTTTACTGCATGGTTGAGGTCGGGAAAGAGCATCGGATCGCGGAAGAAGAACACCGGGGTGTTGTTTCCCACCAGGTCCCAGTTCCCTTCCTCGGTGTAATACTTCATGGCAAACCCTCGGATATCGCGCTCTGCATCGGCAGCTCCACGCTCACCGGCCACTGTTGAAAAACGGACGAAGGCATCGGTTTTTTTACCGACTTCACTGAATATCTTGGCCTTTGTCCACTTGGTAATGTCCTTGGTTACAGTAAACGTACCGAAGGCTCCGCTTCCCTTTGCATGCATGCGCCGCTCGGGAATCACCTCCCGGTCGAAGTGCGCCATTTTTTCCAAATACCAGGTATCCTGCAAGGTTACCGGTCCGCGCTTTCCTGCCGTCTGGATGTTCTCATTCTGTGCAATAGGACGGCCACTGATTGAAGTCAATGGTTTCTTTTTCGTCTCGTCACGCCCATCTCGATCGGCCATGGTTGGTCCTCCTTTTTCCTTATAAAACAATGAGTTTCTGTAACTCTAGTATTGCACAACCAGGCCAAATTACAATCAAAATCAGCTTTTATCAAGAATATTTACTAGTAACCGGATCGTATTGGTGACCCTATATTTCGGGGTTTCCCCATGCTATCATGCACCAATAAGAGGAATGCCACATGAAGGACGACACGCTTGATTTCCGGCCAAAACTACTAAAACGTCTGCACCCCTATATGCTTGGCATCGTACTTATCGCCCTGCTTGCCGTGCTGGCTCCCGTCTCTTATCAGAATCCTGACAAGACAGCCTATGTCATCCTGTTGCTCGTACTTGCAGTTTTGTTGCTAGCCTCCATGGCTGTTCTGAAGAAAGGATGGTATCTTGCCAGTGCCTTGCTGACAGTGTTCGTTACCTTTTTGGGGACATGGGGCTCATTCTTGATCAATTCACACATGCTTTTCTTCGACTTTTTCCCCTTGGTCTATGTCACCGGCTCCATCATGATCTCCAGCCTCTTTCTCCCCCTTGCCGCAACGCTTGCCATCATAGCCGTCCACATCCTGCTCTTGGTGATCGTCGTCCTCACCAACCCGATCCTGCAAACGCAGAACTGGCCGAGCTTTTTCATCTTCATCCTGTTTGTCTCCCTGTTCAGCACCATCGCCAACCAGCTCATCAAGACCCAGCTTGTCCAGTTGCGGGAGAGCTCGATCAGGGACCATCTGACAGGACTGTTCAACCGCAGATACTTTGAAGAGACGTTGAAAAACAAGCTGAAACAGGGCCAGGGCGCTGAATCCTCATTGGGCATCATCATCCTCGATGTGGACCATTTCAAACACTTCAACGACACCTTCGGCCACGATGCCGGCGATGCGATGCTCATCGAGCTTGCCAATCTTATGCTCCGCCACTTCGATACAACCGTCAGTGTCTGTCGCTACGGGGGAGATGAGTTTGCCGTCCTTCTCTCCAAAACACAGAAGGAGGAACTGCTCCTGCTCTCAGAATCCTTGGTAAAGAAGGTGCGCAGCCTTTCGGTGATGCACAAAAACAAGCCGTTGGGAACAATGACCATCTCCTGCGGCTGCACCTTGTACAACCGCGCAGAGAGCCTTGAACAGTTCATCAAGCGGGCAGACCAAGCCCTCTATCACGCAAAAGAGCAGGGAAGAGACCAGGTAAGAGGGTCTTAGTTCCTCTTGATTACTTAACATTTATATAGTATATCTGAAGTATGAGTACGATTCTGATAGGAACTTCAGGCTACAGCTATACCGAATGGGTGGGTCCTGTCTACCCCAAAGGCACCAAGAGCGAGGAGTTCCTGTTCTCGTATGCACAGATGTTTCCCACCGTCGAGCTGAACTTCAGCTACTACCGCATGCCCGAGGCCGCCCAGCTTGCTTTGATGCACCAAGGTGCTCCTTCCCTCAGGTTTTCCATCAAGGCCCATCAAAGCCTCACCCATGTCATCGACAGCCTGCATTGGAGGGAGCAGGCAACACTCTTTTACCGTTCCTTGGAGCCGCTGCTCGCCAATAAGGTGCTCGATGCCGTGCTTTTACAGTTTCCCTCCTCCTTCCACTATGAAATAGACCAACGAAAGTATCTGGATTCATTGCTCAGGGTCCTTTCCCCCCTTCCCTTGGCCGTAGAGTTCCGCAACAGTCGGTGGTACAACAACCGCACCCTCGATTCGTTGAGAGAGCGGCAGGTCTCGTTTGTCTCTCTCGACCTCCCCCAGGTACAAGGCAATCCGCCGGTCATGGACGTACCTACCGCTTCGCTTGCCTATCTGCGCCTGCACGGGAGGAACAAGGAGACGTGGTGGGGTTCCGATGCAGCAAGCAGGTATGACTATCTGTACAGCGACAGCGAACTGAAGGCCTTGCTTGAGCGGGTGCTCTCGCTGATGGTGGGGTCGGAGAAAATTCTGGTGTA
>NZ_DJGW01000058.1:0-4327 GCF_002432845.1 Sphaerochaeta sp. UBA5836 | reverse complement strand
GGCTCATGCATGAGCGAAAAGCAAGCATTGTCCATATCAACATAACCGACTTCGCAGCAGCGGTTGCTATTGCAAAGCAGCCACGCCTGGCTGGTCGTCCGTTTGCAATAGCTTTGGAAGGTTCTGCACGGAGGGTAATCATCACAACCTCCCGCACGGCTTGGCAGGAGGGAATCCGTGTCGGTATGCCGGTCAGTACGGCGCAGCGCATGCTTCCCGACTTGGAAGTACTGCCTCCCGACACCCAATCGGCGGCAAAGGCGGACAGTGCAATAGCTTCGCTGGTGGCCTCCTACTCTCCCGACATCCAGTGCGACAAAGGCGGGCATGTGTACCTGGACATGAAGGGAACGGACAGGCTCTTCGGCCCTGTACTGGACAGTGCACTACGAATACGCAAGGACATCCGCGAGCAGTTGGGTCTTGAAGGTGCGGTGGCGGTTGCTTCGAACAAGCTGGTGGCAAAAATCGGGACCAGGGCCATCAGGCCCTGTGGATTGGCCCACATCCGTGAGGGTGAGGAAGCTTCCTTTTTGGCAGCTCAGGATGTCAGCCTGCTCTCGGGGGTGGGCCCGGCCATCGCCAGGCTCCTGTCGGTTGCAGGCATCACCCAAATCGGGCAGATAGCCGCCTTGGACGACAACCAAGTCATCGCTTTTTTGGGCAGGCGGGGCCTTGCCCTGCGCGATGCCGCCAGGGGGCTTGACACCTCGCCGCTGCAAAAAGGGGTGATGGACAAGCGGTATATCCAGAGGAAGGTCAATTTCGCCGAGCCGATTCTCAACCTTACGGAGCTCAAGGCCGGCGTGTTCGCCGCAGGCGAGGATGCAGGTCTGCAGATGAGACTGGATGGCATGAGCTGCCAGGCGGTCCAGATCTGCCTTTTTTGGAGCGACGGCAGAACCAGTGAGGCAACCAAGCGGACCAAGGGCCAATGGGTTTACGATTTTGAAATTGAGGATGCCCTCTTCCAAGCGGCTCAGCAGGCGATGGGACGCCGGGTCAGGATCCTGGCCTTCACCCTCAAGCTCTTTGACTTGGGTCCCGCCCTCAAACAGACCGACCTGTTCATCCCCGAGATCCTGCATAAGCAGGACTCACTGCAACAGGCAATCGACGAGGTACGCCGGAGGTTCGGGCCGGGCATCCTCACCCATGCAACGGCCCTGTGCCATGGAAACTAGGCTTGCCCTGACCACCAGCTACTCCCTTTTGTGGGGGACGATGCAGCCCGGTCTTCTGTTCGACCAACTCAAGCAATGGAATGTAGGAAAGGTCGCCATCACCGACCGGGACAACCTTTATGGGTATCCTGCATGCAGAGAAGAGGCCCAGCGGTGCAACATCGAACTGATCTGCGCAGCCTGCCTGACCGAGGGCGACGATGCAATCTTTGCCTTTGTACAGAACCAAAAGGGATATGAGCAACTCTGCCTGCTGCTTACCAAACGCGCGCAAGACAGTGCTTTTTCCTATCTGCCCTCCCTGCTTGCGCAAAGCGAGGGGCTTGTGCTTTCCACAACCAGCCCTACCCTGCTCACAACGCTTGCCAAAAGCAAGGCCGAGCTGTATGGTGCAGTCACCCCGACCTGCCTTAGTGCAGTGCAGACTGCGCGCCGGCTCGGCATTGCCCTGCTTGCCTGCGATGATGCACTGATGCAGAACAAGCAGGACGAGGAAGTTCATCGAATCCTTCGCTGCATGGCCCTGCACAAGACTGTCGGTTCGCTAGAGCACCACGATTGCTCGCCGCCCGGCAAGGTCCTGCTCGAGCCCGACCAGTGGACCCAGGCCTTCTCCTGCTGGCCCGATGCGGTGGACAATGCAAACAAGCTCAAGGCCTACGACCCCTTCCCCTCCTCGCTCATTTTCCCTGATTATCCGGTCGATGATGAGGCCAAGGAGTTGGAAATACGTGTGCTCGCCGGTGCCGAGGTGCGGTACGGGGAGGTCAACGATGCCATCCTGGAACGCATCACCTATGAGCTGGGCATCATCAAGGACAAGGGCTTCGCTCCTTACTTTTTGGTCATGCACGACATCGTGCAGATGAGCAGCCGCACCTGCGGCCGTGGTTCGGGGGCGGCATCAATCGTCTCCTACTGCCTGTTCATCACCAATGTCGATCCCATCGCCCATCATCTCTACTTTGAACGCTTTCTCTCCCCTTCCCGGCTCGATCCCCCCGACATCGATGTCGACTTTGCCTGGGATGAGCGCGACGGTGTCTTTGCCGCGGTGTTTGAACGGTTCGGCAGGGAGCACTGTGCACGGGTTGCCAACCACAACTGCTTCAGGCTGCGCGGGGCGGTCAGGGAGACCGGCCGCTGCTACGGCCTCAGTGATACACAAATCAGTGAGGCGGAAAAGAAGCTGTTCATCAGCGGCCTGAGGGACATCGACGACCCCTTGTGGCAGACCATCTGCCGGATTGCAACCAAGCTTGAGGGACTGCCCAAGGAGATTTCCATGCACTGTGGAGGGCTGGTCATCACCCCAAGGCCGGTCTACTGCTATGCACCGCTGGGACTGAGCAGCGACGGGTATCCCTTGCTTGCCTGGGAGAAGGAGGGAACCGAGATGGCCTCTTTTGTGAAGATCGACCTCTTGGGAAACCGCTCCCTTGCCGTCATCCGCGACACCTTGGCAAATCTGGAGGAAGAGGACATCCATATAGATCAGCGGCTGTGGCACCCCACAGAGGATGAGCCTACCATCGCAGCCTTGGCAAAGGGTGATTCCATGGGCGTCTTCTACATTGAATCTCCTGCAATGCGGCAGCTGCAGAAAAAAACCGGACGAGGCGATTTCGAACACATCGTCATCCACTCCTCGATCATCCGACCTGCGGCGAATGCGTTCATCGCCGAATATGTCGAGAGGTTGAGGGGCAAGAGGTGGGAACCGCTGCATCCCAGGCTTGCCTACATCCTCGATGAGACCTACGGGATTCTCTGTTATCAGGAGGACGTATCGAAGACCGCCGTCGCCCTGGCCGGCTTCAGTGAGTCCGATGCAGACAAGCTGCGCAAGGTCATCGCAAAGAAAGCCGGAGGGGAAAAACTAAGAGTCTACCGTCAACAGTTCTTCGACGGGTGCAGTGCCAATAACGTAAGCGAAGAGACAACACAGAAAATCTGGGAGATGATGCAGAGCTTCGACGGATACTCCTTTTGCAAACCGCACTCCGCCTCGTATGCCATGGTCTCCTTCCAAAGCGCATACCTCAGGGTCCATCATCCCGCGCATTTCATGGCAGCCGTCCTGTCAAACCAAGGCGGCTACTACCGCAGCCAGGCATACATCAGCGAAGCTCGAAGGATGGGCATCCACATTGAAGGCCCCAACCTCAATCTCAGCAGGATCGCCTACCACGCCCGGGGAAACACCTTGTTCATCGGCCTGATGGCCATTGCCAACCTGACCATGCAGGCAAGAGTGCAGATAGTCGAGGAGCGAAAGAGACGAGGAGCGTTTTCCGATCTCAAGGATGCTTCCTCCCGACTGAACCTAAGTCGGGAAGACTGGGTTTCGCTGGTGGAAAGCGGATGCTGTGACAGCCTTGCCTTGCAATACCGCCGCAGCGAGCAGCTGAGGATCCTGCTTACCAATTCGGCAAGAGAGCCCGAATCCGATCAACTTGAACTCTTCACCAGGCCAAAGCAGGCTGCGGTGCAAGAGCGCGCCTTGGTGCAGGTCAAACACACCGAGGACGAACTGCACCGTGAATTCTCCGCCCTGGGATTTTTACGCAATTCTCATCCCCTGCTTTTATGGGCGCAGTACCTACGGGGACTCACACGGGTGAAAGCCTCCGAGCTCGGCCGGTACAAGGGTCGTTATGTGAATCTCATCGGCTATCAGATCACTCAAAAACAGGTCATGACCAAAGGCGGGCAGAGCATGAGCTTTGTCTCCTTCGAGGACGAGACAGCACTGTATGAGACTGTCCTGTTTCCCGACCTGTATCAACGATTCCATCCCTTGCTCTCAAGCTTGTGGCCGTTGGTGGTGTTCGGCTTGGTGCAGGACGACCAGGGAGCCCTGGTGGTGGAAGTCCAGCACCTCAAGAAAGTCGGTTCTTGAGCGCAATCTCCTTCTCTATGCGGGCGATATAGCCGCTCATATCGAATTTGCGCTCAAGGCCCTTATCGTTCATGTAGCGAATATTGCCGAAAATCGGCCGTTCGGCCCACGGCCGGTCATGCGTACCGAAACACCAGGCCACCCCTGCATAGCCGTTGGGATCGCGGCCGTCCATCTGATAGGTATTGTTCAAGGCCAAGGCACGGTTGAAAGCCTCTTTCGGGGTGGGACTCCACTCGAT
>NZ_DJGW01000099.1:2301-4061 GCF_002432845.1 Sphaerochaeta sp. UBA5836 | reverse complement strand
CATCATTGATTGCCACTCTCTGTACCTTTCCCCGGGGTTTGTGGACATCCACACTCACGGCTCGGGAGGATTTGACTACATGGACGGGACGGTCGAGGCCTTCGAGCAGGCAGCAAAAGCCCACCTGCGCTTTGGAGCTACGACCATCCTCCCCACCACCCTGGCATCCACGGACAAGCACCTCTATCAGACACTCGATGTGTTCAAGCAGGCAAGCAAGCTCACCGATGGCATGCCGCACCTGCCGGGCCTGCACCTGGAGGGGCCGTATTTCAGCCCCTTTGAGAAGGGAGCGATGGAGGAGAGGCACCTGCGCCTGCCCGATGAGCGGCACTACATGCCGGTGGTCGAGTACGCCGAGGGTCTGATCCGCCGCTGGTCGCTGGCCCCCGAGCTCGCGGGTTCGCTGGAAATGGCCGACCGGCTGGTGCCGATGGGCATCCATCTTTCGGCTGCGCACACTGCTGCTACTTATGAGCAGATGAGCGAGGCGTTCGACCACGGCATCAACCACCTGACGCACTTCTACTCGGCGATGTCCACTATTACAAGAAAGAACGGCTTCAGGATCCTGGGGGTAGTGGAGAGCGGCTATCTCATCGACGGGCTGACGCTGGAGGTGATAGCCGACGGCATGCACCTACCCCCGGCTCTGCTCAAGCTCGTGTACCAGGCCAAGAAGAGCGAACAGATCTGCGCCTGTACCGACAGCATGCGGGCGGCAGGTCTGCCCGAAGGGCCCTCCATCCTGGGCCCGATCGAGGGGGGGACGGCGGTGATTGTCGAGGACGGAATCGCCAAGATGCCGGACAAGACATGTTTTGCCGGCAGCGTTGCAACCTGCGACCGGATGGTGCGCACCCTGATGCGCGACGCCGACCTTCCGCTGTGGGAGGCGGTGCGTGCCTCCTCCTACCTGCCTGCCTTGTTCATGGGGCTTGGGGAGACCACCGGTTCGATACGGGTGGGCAAGCAGGCCGACCTCCTGGTCTTAGGCCGGGACATCACCGTCAAGCGGGTATTTGTATCAGGGAAGGAAGTGCTGTAGGGGCACCGACCAAACCAAGAACCATAGGAGAACGTATGAGCATTACCATTACGATTGCAGAGAATCCACAGGAGCTGGGTCTTCAGGCGGCCAGGAAGATAGCCGACCTGCTCAGGGAGGCGATAGAGGCCAAAGGTGAGGCGAGGATCATCCTTTCCACCGGTGCGAGCCAGTTCGAGACGATGGAGGCGCTGACGCAGGAGGATGTCGACTGGAGCAAAGTCGAAATGTTTCACCTGGACGAGTACGTCGCCCTGAGCGAGAGCCACATCGCGAGCTTCCGCAAGTACCTGAAGGAGCGCTTCGTCTCCAAGGTGAACCTCAAGGCAGCCTACTTCGTGAACGGGGAAGGCGACGTGCAGCAGAACATCGCCGCCTTGAGTGCAGAACTGCGCAGGAAGGTCGTGGACGTGGGGGTGATCGGCATCGGGGAGAACGGGCATATCGCCTTCAACGACCCTCCTGCCGACTTTGAAACCGATCTTGCCTACAAGGTGGTGGAGCTGGACGAACGGTGCAAGCAGCAACAGGTTGGGGAGGGCTGGTTCAAGGCCCTGAGGGATGTGCCGAAGCAGGCCATCACGATGTGCCCCCGCCAGATCATGGCCTGCAGGCATATCGTCTCCTCTGTGCCGCATGCTGTGAAGGCTGAAGCGGTGTACAACACCATCACCAGGCCCGTCGATCCGATGGTTCCGGCAACCCTGCTGAA
>NZ_DJGW01000099.1:0-2249 GCF_002432845.1 Sphaerochaeta sp. UBA5836 | reverse complement strand
AACGGAATGAAAAAGTTAGTAACGGTTCTTGTAGTGTTGCTGCTGGCGACCTCCCTGTTTGCCCAGGGTGGATCGGAATCGAAGAGCTCAGCCGGTGCTGTGCTGAACTTCAAGCTTGCTGAAAACCAGCCGGCAAACAACCCCATTTCAAAGGGTATGTTGATGTTCGCCGATTTGGTAAAGGAAAAGACCAACGGAACTGTGTTGATCGATGTGTATCTTGATGCTCAGCTGGGCAACGAGAATGAGACCATCGACCAGGTCCAGATTGGTGCGTTGGATTTCGCCCGCATCAACACCTCGGCTTTGGCATCCACTGCCGATGAGGTAGGTGTCTTCACGCTGCCGTACATTTTCACCAGCACCGATCACAAATACAAGGTTCTTGATGGTACGATCGGCCAGGGCGTTTCAGACTCCTTGAAGAAGTACAATATGATCGGCCTGGAATACTGGGAAGCCGGTTCAAGAAACTTCTACTCCACCAAGAAGCCGATCAAGAGCGTTGCTGATATAAAGGGTATGAAAGTCCGAGTACAGCAGAGTGAAGTAGCCATCAAGATGGTTGAGCTTCTTGGCGGTGCCGCCACACCGATGTCCTACGGTGAAGTGTATCAGGGCCTCCAGACCGGTGTCATCGATGCAGCAGAGAATGATTTTGTCTCTTACTACACCTCCGGCCACTATGAAGTTGCCAAGTATTATTCCCTCGATGCCCATATGGCACCTCCTGCCATGTTGCTGATGAGCCAAAACTCTTGGAACAAGCTTAACGACAGTCAGAAGCAGGCAGTCCGCGAGGCAGCCAAAGAAGCCGCAGTTTGGCAGAGACAGGCAATGATGGACTTCCAGAATGAGTCCAGAGCCAAGGTTGAGGAAGCCGGCTGCCAGATTTTCGAAGTTGATGGAAAAGAGTTCCAGAATGCTGTCTCCCCGATTTATGACCTGTATCCCCAGTACAAGTCGATCATCGAGCAGATTAAGGCAGTCAATTAGGGCTCTATACTGATGGAAGTTTCTTCCTCTGTGTGGAGGAAGGAACTTCTGTATACCGTCTTGGAGAAAGATCATGAATAACAACCAGAAAGTGCTGATGAAAATCAGAGGCTATTTCGATGCGTTCATACAAGCTGAACGATACATATCCAGTGTAATCCTCATCATTGTTACTCTTATAACGTTCGTTCAGGTAGTCATGCGTTTTGTGTTTGATGCTCCGTTCAGCTGGTCTGAAGAAGTAACGCTGATGTTTCTTGTCTGGTTCGGTTATCTGTGCATGGCAATCGATATTTACACCGACGACCATGCAGCCCTCTATTTCCTGTATAACCGAATGTCCCCGGTTCTGAGAAAAGGTGCCGACCTATTCAGACATGGGCTACTTGTTTGGTTTTTTGTCGAGATGATCAAGTACGGCTGGATGCTCACAAAACTCAACCTGCCCAAACCACAACCGGCAACCCGGTTCTCCCAAGGTTGGCTTTATGCCCCTCTCGTTGTCGGAGGTGTCTTGATGCTTATCTACTCTCTGGTGAACTTCATTTCGACTATCCTTAAACCCCGCTCTGAATACCAGCGGGAGTCCGACAAACCAAAGACAGTCGAAGAGCTCACAGTTGAGAGGGGAGGTACGGTATGACCAACGGGGTTTTGATTCTTTTCGGCAGCTTGATCATCCTGATGATGCTGCGCTTTCCTATCTCATTCGCCCTCGGAATAGCCAGTCTATTCACTGCAACCTATTTAGGGATTCCCTACTTCAACCTGTTCCAGAAGATGGCGACCGGTATCACCAGTTTCACCTTCATGTGTGTCCCTTTCTTCATCATCATGGCCCAGATCATGACAGATGGAGGAATCTCCGACCGGCTCACCAAGTTCTCCAACGTCCTGATCGGCCGGGTGCGTGGTGGTACGGCATTGGTCAACTGTGTCGTATCGATGTTCTTCGGAGGTATTTCAGGTTCTTCCATCGCCGACGTCTCCTCGATTGGGTCCTTCCTAATCCCTTCGATGATTAAAGAGGGCTACGATGCCGACTACTCTATTGCTGTAACCTGTACCAGCTCGGTGGAAGGGGTCATCATCCCTCCCAGCCAGAATATGATCTTCTATGTGGTTGCAGCAGGCAGCGGGCTTTCGATCAGCACCATGTTCATGACCGGGTATCTGCCGGGTTTTCTATTGACAGGGGCTCTCATGCTATGTTCTTACATTATCGCAGTAAGGAAGAAATATCCTATTTCAGA
>NZ_DJGW01000012.1:2557-3659 GCF_002432845.1 Sphaerochaeta sp. UBA5836 | reverse complement strand
TCTGGAAGGTGGTCAGGTAGTGGTTGAGGAAGGTGAGCTCGGAGAGCTCATGGTTGCTCACCTGCGCCTTGAAGACCAGCTTGTCCTCGGTGGGTATGGTGGTGTCCTTGTTGGCCAAAAGCTCCTCGTAGAGCTTCTCGCCGGGCCTCAGGCCCGTGACGATCACCTGGCTGCGGCCGTCGCCGTAGTACTTGACCAGCTTCTGGGCAAAGTCGTAGATGCGCACCGGCTGGCCCATGTCCAGCACCATGACCTCGCCTCCCTTGGCCATCGAGGCCGCCTTGAAGACCAGGCCTACGGCCTCGGGAATCGCCATGAAGTAGCGGATGATGTCCTTGTGGGTGACGGTGATCGGAACGCCCGCCTTGATCTGCTCCATGAACAGGGGCAGCATGCTCCCCCTGCTTCCCAGCACGTTGCCGAAGCGCACGCAGACCATCTCGGTCTCCTTGCTGTTGAGCATGCCCGCCATGAGCTCGACCACGCGCTTGGTCGCACCCATGACGTTGGTCGGGTTGACCGCCTTGTCGGTGGAGATGACCACCACCTTCTCCACAGCGCGCTCCTTGGCACTCTTGAGCACCGCATAGGAGCCCAGAATGTTGGTCGTGATGGCCTCCTCGGGATAGAGCTCCTGCAGCGGCACGTGCTTGTAGGCGGCGGCGTGGAAGACCAGCTGCGGCCGGTACTGCTCCATGATCCTGTCGACCTTGCGGCGGTTCTTGATATCGCACACCACCGGGACGATCAGGTCGCTCCACTCTTTCTGGTAGTTGTGCAGCCTCAGCGACAGATCGTGCAGCTCCGTCTCATCGATGTCCAAGAGGATGAGTTGAGAAGGGCCGTAGGTTAAGAGCTGCTTGCAGATCTCACTGCCGATGGAGCCTCCCGCCCCGGTGATGAGCACGCGCTTATTCATGACCATCTTCTGGATGGGTTGCTTCTCGATGCTGATCAAGGGCCTGCCGAGCAGGTCGCCGTAGTCGAGGTTTCTCAGATCGAGCTCCTTGGCTCCCTGCTGCATCTCAAAAAGGGAGGGAATGACCTTTATGTCCACACCGAGTTCCTTGGCGGCATCGACGGCCTTGAACATGCGTTCCTG
>NZ_DJGW01000012.1:0-2496 GCF_002432845.1 Sphaerochaeta sp. UBA5836 | reverse complement strand
TGAGGCATTGTCGTCGATGAAGGCTGAAATATGGTAAGGAAGCTTGCCCCGCTGAAACTGGCGCACCAAGGCGTTTCCCAGCTCCCCCGCACCGTAGATCACCGTACGGGGATTATTGTTGTGGGTCTGCTTGGTATAGTAGGTCCGAAAGCTGCGGTAGGCAAAACGCACACCGAGTATGCAGAGGAACGACGAGCCCCAGAACACAACAAAATAGGGAATCCAAGAGGAATGGTAGCCCTCAAGAAACACGGGAATCAAAATTGAGACAAGAGAAGGCAACAGAAAGCCTGTAAACGCCCGGTTGACCAGATCGAGCGAGCCTTCACTGACACGGATGAGGTAGAAACGAGTCAAGGAGAGGGAGAGAAGAAGAATCAGGGAGGCGATAACGGTGAATAGGACTACGGTTGCATCATAGGCAGCATATACAATCCACATCGAGACCATGGAGCACAGGATCAGCAATACTGCATCGATAGCCATCAAGAGAAGTTGTCTCTGAATCCGGTTCCTGACACTTCCAGCCACATTCACCTCGCTCTTCCCTGATGCTTCCCTATCCCGTCGTTTCAGATTGCGTGGATATCTGATACTCCTTGGCCCCGGTTGGTGCATGTTTAGAAACCAGAGTATCTGTAGCTACCTTCATACCACACACAAGCGGTTGTGTCATCACTTTTGCAATGACAACCGGGTAGGAATTGTTCCCTCAATCAAAATTATAGTCGGTGCTGTCGGGCTGAATAAACTCAACAGGCATACTCACTTTGCGGATCACCTCGGCAAATTGGAACTCCACCTTAACCCTGCTATGACGGTAGTCGACCGAGATGATCGTTCCCATGAAGTCCTTGAGCGGGCCTTCCACCACCTTGATCGGTTCACCTTGCTTATAGACCACCTTCGAGGGCTTGATCGTCCCCTTGTTGTGCATGATCCAGGCAGCATACTCATAGTCGGGTCCCCTGAGTTCAATGGTCTTGTCCAGATTGCGAAGAAAGCCGTAGCACCCGGAAAGCCGGTGGACATCAAGTGAGAAATTCGCCAGGCTCTCCTCGCTTGAAACCAACAGATAGCCGGGTAGAATGGGATGGTCGGTCATAATCTTCTTTCCCTTGCGTCGGTCGATCATGCGACGCATGGGGATGAGAATGAACACGTCGTGATCCTCTCCCAGCTCCCTGATAAAAAACTTGTTCAAGTGGGCCCGTACTTTCTCTTCCCCGCCTGTTCTACATGCAATGAAGTAGTAATTCATAGTCGCTTATCGTAGGGTATTTTGGTCTTCTTGTCAGCATATTGCAAACGCTTCTTCCAAGCTCGAGCGCATCAAAGCCCGGTCGGGTTCCTTGCCTGTCCATTGCTTGACGGCTATGGCACCCTGATTGACCAGCATGCCAAGTCCGTCAAGGGTTTGGCAGCCTGCCAGTTTGGCTTTCTTGAGGAAGGTTGTCTCCACGGGATTGAACACGACATCGCAGGCGATGACGTTGTGCAAATCAGGGGTAAAGGCGACTTTAATGCAATCATCAGGCTGGAACAAGCCGACGCTGGTGGCCTGCACCACGACAAGATCGTGCTCTTTTATCTGGTAGATGCCTTCCCACGGCTCCCATGAGAGAGTTGTCCTGGAAATGCCCGCGAGGTTGTCCACCAACGTTTTTGCCCGGGTGAGCGTGCGGTTTACCACCACTACCTCGCGCACCCCGTGGAGGGCCAGCTCGGTGACGATGGCAGAGGCAGCCCCACCGCTGCCGAAAACGACTACCTTGCGCTTTTTCAGATCGGGAACAATCTCAACCAGTGATTGCAAAAAGCCCTTGCCGTCGGTGTTGTCCCCGATGTAGGTCCCGTCATCCTTGCGGGTGATGCAGTTCACAGCATCGCAGAGGCTGGCACTCTTGGTAAGCTCGTCAAGGTAGGACAGCACCTCCTGCTTGAACGGCGCTGTGACATTGCCTCCCTGAAAATGCATAGCCAACAGGCCCCAGATACTAGGCTCCAGCTCGTCCGGATCCACTTCAATCGTCAGATACCTTCCCGGGTACCCAAGCTGCTCGAAGGCCTTCTCCATCATATGTTGGGTTGGATTGCCTACAACCGGACTGCCGATGCAGAAGTAAAGAGGCGGCAACGGTCCTTTCATAAGAGCCTGTAGACTTGTATTCGTATCCATGTCTCTCTCCTAGAAGGGTATTGTAATACAAATATTGGCATATGTCCAATTCCGGTAAAATTTTACTGCTCTTTATCCAGCAAAACATGCTAGAAAAATTACAAAAGGAAGCTTATATTTATTGTAGCACTATTTCAGCGAGGATGCATTGTGGAATCTGTTGCAGCATTTCAATACTTTCGGCCCACCCCGCTGATCGACTATGAGAGCCCTGTTGTGCAGGCTCTCATACACGAGCGAGGCTGGGATTCAATCAGCTCAAAATCAGCACAAATAGATGCTGTCTACTCCTTCGTCCGTGATGAGATTCTCTTTGG
>NZ_DJGW01000044.1:7893-9198 GCF_002432845.1 Sphaerochaeta sp. UBA5836 | reverse complement strand
ATCTGGTGATTTCCGTTGAGCAGGGTGCCGTCAATATCGGTACAAATGAGTTTGCATTCAAACATGCAAGCATAGTAGTACAAGCGTATGACTATGTACAGCCGGTCAAGGTCTTGTTATGCAATTGCTTCAACGTGAAAAAAAACGCAAAACACAACTTCTTAGAAAATTAGGTTAACGAAAGTATCAGAAACNNACCTAATTTTCTCACTTGTTCTGGCAAAAGGATTCCAGGCTGATTTGTCATAGGCATAGGGATGATGAAGAGCCCTTCCAATGAAAAAAACTTGGTTGTGTCAAAGCAGGGAATTGAATAAGGTAGTGCGGTAAAGAACCAGGTACAGACTTTGCAGTTCTTGCAAGAGGACCCATATGAGAAAGTGTTGTTTTTTTCCGCTTTTCAGTTGTACGTTACATACCATGAAAGGTGTGATACTTTTAGTATGAGTTCCATGGTGATCGGAAGGAGGGCCTCATGTATATAGAAGACTATAGAGCTGGTGCTTACGAAATGCAGACTGGGTATAAATCCTTCATCCCAACTCCAATTAATACGTCATGGGAGTGGCGAAATGCCAGGATCAACACACTATTGGAGAAAGCCAATATGGAACTGGGGAGTCTCAATGCATATGCTGAATTGATACCGAATATTGATATCTATATTCGAATGCATATTCATGTTGAAGCAAACAAATCCAGCAAAATCGAAGGGACTAAAACAACGATTGAGGAAGATATGCTTCCTCTCATGGATGTAGATCCTGAAAAACGTGATGACGTACAGGAAGTACAGAATTATATTGCTGCTTTGCAGTATGGGGTGGAACGAATAACAAACGATGGGTTTCCTGTTAGTTCACGATTGATCCGTGAAATACATCGATGCCTTATGAATGGCGTTCGTGGTGAATTCAAGACGCCGGGCGAGTTTAGATTGAGCCAGAATTGGATTGGGGGGTCTATGCCGTCCAAAGCGGCATATGTACCTCCAGCACATATACATATACCTCAATTGATGTCTGATTTGGAGCAATTCATCCATAATGACTCAATCGATGTGCCAAGACTGATCAAAGCGGCATTGGTCCATTACCAATTTGAAAGTATCCATCCCTTTCTGGACGGTAATGGCCGTACTGGGAGAATTCTCATCCCATTGATGCTTCTGAATGAGGGAATACTCAAGAAACCATGCTTCTATATATCTGAATATTTCGACTTGCATCGTACTGAGTACTATGATGCACTTAATCGTGTACGCACGCATAACGATATGCTCGGATGGATACTCTTTTTTTTGGA
>NZ_DJGW01000044.1:0-7805 GCF_002432845.1 Sphaerochaeta sp. UBA5836 | reverse complement strand
TCGATGTTTTTTTCGAGAAACCTGTACAGACAGCAATTCAGCTTGCCGATACGCTTGAGCTGAGCACCCAGACTGTAAACCGAGCTCTGAATCGGCTCATTAGGGAGAATCTCATTGAGGAAAAGACTGGAAACGCAAGAAATCGCGTATTTGTGTGCAAAGGCTATCTTGATATTTTCCAAGCGTAGGAAAGCGATTTGCGTGCACCATAATTCCAAAATCATTACTTTTTGGAATTATAGAATTCCTTAATTCCAGAATCCCGAGATTTTGGAATTATAGAATCCCATGCATCCAAAATCTCAGGACTATGGAACTATGGCCGGTGAACCGATTAAGTCGGATACCAGCTTGATTGAATTGCTCCATAGCAGCAGCATCCGGCTTGGAGAGCACAAGGGACCCCGATTTCTCGAAGTCCCTTGTTTGTTGCTTACTCTTCTGTATAGGCCCTGCCGTAGAAGGAGTCCAGATACAGCTGCTTGATCTCGCCGATCAGGGGGTAGCGTGGATTGGTGCCTGTGCATTGGTCGTCGAATGCCTTGATGGCAAGCTCATCGACCACCGAGAGGAAATCCTCCTCCTTGACACCCCACTCCTTGATGGAGGAGGGGATGTCCAGTTCCTTTTTCAGCTTCTCGATACCGGCAATCAGGGCCTCGACCCTCATCGCCTGCGTATCGCTTGCACTGGTTTGGATGTACGGCGTGTTCTGCTGGTCGTTGACCGCCATGGCAATGTAGTCGGCCGCCCTTGCATACCTGCTTACCGCAGAGGGGTACTCGTATTGCGGAAACGCTGCCTGTTTGGTCGGATTGTCGGTGGCGTTGTACCGGATGACATTGCACAACAGCAGGGCGTTCGCCATCCCATGCGGCACGTGGAACTGCGCTCCCAGCTTGTGGGCCATGGAGTGACAGACTCCCAAAAAGGCGTTGGAGAATGCCATGCCGGCTATGGTGGAGGCGTTGTGCACCTTTTCCCGGGCTTTCTTGTCATCGCCGTTGCGATACGCCTGCGGCAGGTACTTGAAGATCATGCGCGCTGCCTCTAGGCTGAGGCCGTTGGTGTAGTCGGTGGACATGCTGGAGGCAAGGGCTTCCAAGGCGTGGGTCAGGACATCCAAGCCGCAGCTTGCCGTCAATCCCTTTGGCTGGCCCATAGCCAGCTCGCTGTCCACGATGGCCATGCTGGGGGTGAGGGCATAGTCGGCGATCGCCCACTTCATCCCGGTTTTCTCATCGGTGATGATGGCAAACGGGGTGACTTCACTGCCGGTGCCGCTGGTGGTGGGGATGCAGACCAGTTCTGCTTTTTTGCCCATGTCGGGGAAGGCGTAGATGCGCTTCTGGATGTCCATGAACCGCAGGGCAAGGCCTTCGAACTTCACCTCCGGATGCTCATAGAGCAGCCACATGATCTTTGCCGCATCCATCGGTGATCCTCCGCCGAGCCCTATGAGTACATCCGGCTTGAAGGCGTTGATGAGTTTCATACCCTCGGTGATCGTAGCCAGGGTGGGGTCGGGTTTCACCTGGTGGAAGGTTTCACTCTCAATGCCCAGACTGTCCAGCACATCGGTGATTTTCTCCACCATCCCGCTTGAGAAGAGGAATGAGTCGGTGATGATGAATGCACGCTTCTTGCCCTTGAGCTCTCCCAGTGCGATGGGCAGCGAACCATACTTGAAGTAGATTTTCGGTGGCAGTTTGAACCAGAGCATATTCTCCCTCCTTGCAGCTTCCGTCTTGATGTTCAAGAGGTGTTTCGGTCCTACGTTCTCGCTGATGGAGTTGTTGCCCCAGCTGCCGCAGCCGAGCGTCAAGGACGGTTCAAGGCGGAAGTTGTAGATGTCGCCGATGGCACCCTGGCTTGCTGGCATGTTTACCAGGATCCTGCTGGTCTTGACGGTCTTGCTGAAGGCCTCGACCTTCTCGGTCTCTGTTTCATCGATATANNACGCTGGTGTGGCCATAGCCGCCGAGTGCGACCAGCTTGGCTGCCTTGTTGGTCCCCTCGCCGAAGTTGTCGCACCGATACATCGCCAATACCGGGCTGAGCTTTTCATGAGCGAAGGGCTCGGCTTCCTCGATGGAATCGACCTCGCCGATCAAAACCTTGGTGGAAGCAGGAACGCAAAAGCCTGCTATCGCGGCTACCTGTTCGGCACTCTGGCCGACGATGGCAGGATTGACTGTCTTGCGCTTGGGATCGATGATCACCTTGCGAAGCAGGTCGGCCTGTTCGGTGCTCAGAAAGTACGCACCGCGGTTTTGGAACTCTTCCTTCATCGCATCATAGATGTCCTTGTGGCAGATGACCGCCTGCTCCGAGGCGCAAACGACTCCGTTGTCGAACGTCTTGGACATCAAGATAGAGCTGACCGCCATCTTGATATCGGCGCTCTTGTCCACCAGGGCCGGGGTATTGCCCGGCCCGACACCGATGGCAGGGATGCCTGAGGAGTAGGCGCTCTTCACCATGGAGGGACCGCCGGTGGCGAGAATCAGGTTGACCAAGGGACTATGCATCAGATAGTCGGTCTTCTGGATGGAAGGCTCATCGATCCAGGCGATGATATCCTCGGGAGCCCCTGCTTTCACCGCGGCCTCGAGAATGACTCTCGCAGCCTCGCAGGTGCAGGCTTTTGCCCGGGGGTGGGGGCTGAAAATGATGGCGTTGCGGGTCTTGAGGCTGATCAGGCTCTTGAAAATGGCGGTGCTGGTCGGATTGGTTGTGGGAATGATACCGCAGATGACACCCTTGGGTTCGGCAATTTTCTTGATGCCGAAGCCTGCGTCGGTCTCGATTACACCACAGGTTTTCTCGTCCTTGTACTTGTGGAAGATGTACTCGGCTGCGAAGTGGTTCTTGATGACCTTGTCCTCGATGATGCCCATGCCTGTCTCTTCGACTGCCATGGCTGCCAGTTTGATGCGCTCATCGTTCGCTGCGATGGCGGCAGCCCTGAATATGGTGTCAACCTGCTCTTGGGTATAGGTTGAGAATTTGATTTGCGCACGCTTGACCCGTTCGATGAGGGCTTGCAGTTGCTCTTGTCCTGCAAACAACTCTCCAACACTTGTTTCTGCCATGTTGCACTCCTAGGTGGTTTTGATGGTTCAAATGTATAAAAAATTATCTAATTAGGTCAAGAGAGTTTAAAAGATTTATGGAAGAAATATGAAAAAAGAAATGCACTCATTTGTATATAAGTGCATATTAAAAAGCAAGAATTGGTATAAAATGTAAATTAATATGCCAATAAAGTATATAAAATCTATTATTGTAATATTAAAAGAAAATCTTGCTGCTTACTGCTGTAACCAGTACAACCGACGCCCCTGCAAGAAAGAGTGATGTGTTGATGGCCCTCTTGGGCTTGGTCGGAACACTGACACCCTGTTGTGCACCTATGGCGCGTAGCAGGGTTTGGTCGACCCGCTCGATCAAGCTGCCGCTTGTAGAGCGGAATGAGGTGGAGAGAATGCCGAAGTAAGCAAGGGTGAGCACCAGGATGGCTCCGGCCTTGCCCTTGAGCTTGGGGTTGCTTGCCACCAGGCACTGGCTGGCTGCAAGCAGGCTCATCAGGCGCAGGGCCTTCTGCAGTGCAAGGATGAGCGATCCTTCGGTGAAGGCGGCAGTACCGAGGGAGAGCAGGACCTTGCCGTTGGGTTCAAAGAGGCTGAGCAGGAGCAGGGAGAGAAGCAGCATCAGAGGCGGCAGCAGTCGAAGCTTCCTGCCGCTGATGATTTGCAGCGCGTACATGAGGACGGTGACCGAGGCCAGAAAAGGCAGGCCTTCGGTGACGATGATGGCAATCATGCAGACCAAGCTTGCAACTGTCACCGTCAGGTAGTGTCTTGCTTCTTCTGTTACGGGGACGGCAAGTTCAAGGCTCGCTTCTCTGAGTGCCTTGGGCAGGCTGCCTTTCTGCAGGTAGAGTTCCGCCGAAAGGCCCAGAACTAGGCTGGAGACCAGCCCGATGGTGAGCATAAGCGGGGCGGCAATCCAGATGGATGGCCCGTAGGCGACGAGGGAGGCCACCTCAAGCTGGGCGATATTGCTGGCAAAAGCGCCTGCGATGCTGCACCCGACCAGTGATACCTTTTCCTTGAGCACTGTCTTGAGGGTTTTCATGATCAGGCCGCTGGAGAGGGTGCCTGCAAGGGAGATGAAAAAAAGGTAGGAGAACAGCGTGCCTGAGACCATGCCCTGTCCGATGGCCTTGAGCAGCAGAGTGAGGCCGTAGGCCTTCAGGCTGAAGCTGTCGAGAATGATGAGCAATGGCAGATTGGCAAGCCCGAGTTTGAGAAAGGGGAGCGGCTTGGGGATGAGATACTCGAGGGTGGAGAGAAGCAGGGTGACCGCTGCAACAAAGGCGATTTTCCGCTCAGTTCGTGACATCATCGACCTCCATGGCTTCTGCACTCTCTCCTACAATGGTCAGCAGGACTTGGTTGGGCAGGCAGGCGATCCAGCCACTTGCACTGAAAATGGGCTTTTGATGGGTACAGCTCTTGGTGGGACAGGCCGAATCGTGGATGTGGGCCTTGCCATCCTCGATAATGATATGGGTGTCTCCCAAGGGCCCTTGCACATGGATTTCCCGGTTGGTGGAAAGTGAGTAGCGGTAGGTGCTGTCGTGGGTCTGTACCTGCAGGTACCCGCTGCCCGAACCTATGGTCTTGCTGCTGATCCACAGGATTGCAGCTATGCAGAGGCCGAGGATGATGGTATCGGTGAGCAGGGTTGCAAGCGGACGTTTCATGGCATGCAGTGTAGCGTGGACCGATTGGGTTTTCAATATGAATGTGAAACAGCTATTTCTTCATCCTCATGGGTGGATGGTGAAGTATGTGAATTATCAGGGTATAATTTGACAGTTGGTTCACACTATGCTTATTATGATTAGACATTGTGAAGATACTGTGTAGTAATGTGTTGACTGACCACAAACGCTTGTCAAGCGAACAAAGGTATGGTGATGTAATTTATGAAAGTGATTTATGTTGTTGACGGCAATCTGGAGGATCGGGAAGGGATCAAGCAGTACCTCGAGTTATCGGGATACGAGGTGCAGGCGTATGAGGATTTGCACGGGGTGCAGGTGGCGATTTCGCGCCAGACTCCCGACTTGCTGCTGCTTGAGGTGCAACTGCCCGACGGCGATGGCTTCAACTATTTGAAAAAGCTGAAGCAGTCCTTTTCCTTTCCGGTGATTTTTGTGACCGGCAGGGTTGCCGAGAGTGACAGGATCCTGGGTTTCGAGCTGGGCGCTGATGATTATGTCTGCAAGCCGTTCAGTTCGAAGGAGTTGGTGCTCAGGGTGCATGCCCTGTTTCGAAGGATCGACGTCAGTGTTTCGGCGTTCCATAGTAGTTCAACCTGGACGCTTGGCAATTCGGTGTTGCAGCTTGACGAGGTGTCGCACATGTTCAGTGTCGACGGGAATCAGGTGCCTCTTACAGCTGCCGAGTGGAGGATCATGAGCTATTTGGTGAGCAACAGTGGAATTCTCATCACCAGGTCCCAGATTCTGGAGCACTGCTTCGACTACAGCTTCGAGTCGTACGACCGAATCGTCGATACCCATGTGAAGAACATGCGGGCGAAAATGGGTCCGCTCGGTTCCCAGTGGATCGAGACGGTTCGTGGCTATGGATACCGATTTGCAGGCAAGAGTATTTCCGGCAAGCCGGGTTTCGAAGCGCAGGATTAAGACATGGAAGACCAGAAACAAAAAAACAGTGAGCTTATTTATATAGTAGAGGACCACGAGGTCATTCGCGAGGGAGTGCGTCAGTATTTGGAGCTCTCGGGCTATGTCGTGCGTGGTTTTGCCAATTTGAAAAGCGCCCGGGAAGCATTTGCAAACCAAACGCCTTCCTTGTTGATCCAGGATGTGATGCTGCCCGACGGCGATGGTTTTGCTTTTGTGAAGCAGCTCAAGGAAAAGGTCGATTGTCCGGTGATTTTCATGACAGCCCGCACCGAGGAGAGCGACCGCATCCTGGGTTTCGAGCTGGGTGCCGATGACTACATTTCCAAGCCTTTCTCGCCCAAGGAGCTGGTGCTCAGGGTGCAGGCGGTGCTCAGAAGGTACCGCAACGGCAGCTACGAGCCAAGTGACGGACTGCTGTATGTCGGTGATCACTGGATGTGTTTCGATGAGCAGGACCACCGCTTGGAGGTGGATGGCGATCAAGTCGTCCTCACTGCAGCGGAGTGGAGGATTCTTTCCCACTTGATCCAGAACTCCCATCACTTGGTTTCACGTTCCCAGATTCTGGAGGAGTGTTTCGATTACACGGTTGAATCGTATGAGCGGGTGGTGGACACCCATATCAAGAACATCCGGTCCAAGCTCGGCGAGGGGCCTTGGATCGAGACGGTCCGCGGCTATGGCTACCGCTTCATCGGCCATGAGAAAGAAAGAACAGAGGTATGAGAAAACAGTTTGTCCGACTATTCCTAAGTTTTGTGTTGGTTGTGGCCGTAGTGCTGGGCATCCAGGCTGTTGTCGTGCTTGTAAGCCTGCAGAACCAACGCGCTTCTTGGACTGAGTCGGTGTTCGAGGAGTATCTGGAGACGTTTACCAACAACCTGAAGGCCGGGCTTTCCAGTCGGCCATCCTCGTTCATAACCATCGAACAGCTGTTGCTTGCCTCCGCAGACGACCGGGTCAGCGGCCTCTACATCCGCAACCCGGATGGGACGGTCGCTGTCGCCTATGGGAACACCAGCAGCGGAAATTCGCTTCCCATCCCCAGGCAAAGACCGGCAGAGGCGCAGATTCCGACAATGCATCATGCTCTTCCCGTTGCGAAGGAGGCGATCGGGGAGCAGGGGTTCACTTCTTCCGAGATGCACAGTGATGTATATGTGGTCAAGATCCTGCAATCGGGTTCAGTCACTTCGCTTTTGGTGAGCAGGCAGCCCGAGCGACAGAAGCAGACGATCCTGCTTCCTGCCCAGGTGAAGGCCAATGATATCGCCGGCAGCATGGTGATCATGTACAACAACGAGGTGCTGGGGATGGTAGATGTGCTGACCTACACCCCCTTTACCTATAAGGACACGGGAAGGTTGTTCAAGGGTTTGCTGTATCCTTTCCTTTGGGCTATGCCGTTCGCCTTCCTCATCGCGCTTCTGATGGCCGCTTCGGTTTCCAGGCGCAGCGGGAAATATACCAGTGGTATCCAGCAGGCTCTTCAGCTGCTTTCCAGCGGGGAGAATGGTGTGCAGCTTCCTGCAACCAAGATTGATGAGCAGAAGGTGATCAATAGGTCGATCAAGCAGCTTGATGAGAACCTCTTGCTCAACAAGGTGAGCAGGCAGGCGTGGCTTCGAAGCATCAGTCATGACCTGAACACTCCGGTTGCCAGCATGAAGCTGTTGCTTGATGGGATCATCGATGGGGTGTTTCCGGTCAATGAGCAAACACTTGCTACGCTCAAGCGGGAGAATGATACGCTCTCCGACCGCATCGCGTTGGTTTCCCTGTATGCAAATCTGCAGAGCCCCGACACAAAGGCCACCCTGTCACAGCTTGATGTCGCTTCGTTCATCCAGCAGGTGTTGGATGCATTCTCCGAGGAGCAGAAGGACCGTATCTATCTTGATGCAAACGATGCTCAGTTGATAGCCGACCAGAAGTTGCTTACCTATGCTTGCAAGGCTCTTCTTTCAAATGCCTTGCAGGCCAGCGAGGATTCGGTAGGGTGGGCGATAGGCCAAAACAGCATGACGTTCACCAATACCGGCCATTTGGCCGAGGGTATCGATTTCTTCGAGCCCTGGAC
>NZ_DJGW01000087.1:2703-8652 GCF_002432845.1 Sphaerochaeta sp. UBA5836 | reverse complement strand
TGCAATCCTCGAATGCAAAGGTGGAGGCGAAGATGCTCCTGCCGTGATAGGTGAAGGAGAAGCTGTAGTGCAGAGGCTGCTGGGGGACCTTTCCCTGCATATAGGCGTTGCCCCGCTTCAGGGGTATGATGTAGTGCAGGCCGCAATCGTCCAGAAGCGGGCAGTTCGCCTGGCTCATGAAGCCCTTATCCCCCACGAAGGTCACCCCCTGCTCATCGATCCCGGCCTCCGATAGGATGTCCGAGAATGCAGAGCCGTCGGTGATGCTTCCCCCGTATTGCTTGTAGTATTCAGGAAAGGCGCAGTCATCACCAAGGGAGAACAGGTAGATGAGGTTCAGCTGCGGCTTGTACCTCATCTTGGAGTCATAGCCGAGCTGTGCATGGTCTACGGTCTTCGAGGACGACAGTATCCTGTGCCCGTCTACCAGGATGTACCTGCCCTTGTCCCCCCTGATTGATCCCATGAAGAGACGGATCGCCTCCCGATTCCTGCCCAGATTCCTCAGCAGCAGTGTGAGCGAAGAGGACGAGAGGGCGAGGGACGGGTATGCAAGGGATGCGAAGCTGTCCTGGTAATGGGCCTCCAGCCTCTTGAACCGGCAACCGTAGACCGTCCTCAGTATCGCAACGGTATAGATCTGCTTCCAGCTTCCGGGGAAATACTCCATCAGCTTCTCCCTCATGGTCCGGGTGTGCTCATAGAAGTACTGATAGGCGCCGAATTCCCTGACCTCCAGATTGAATGCATCGGCGACCTTTGTCTGTCTTGGCACCAGCCCGGATTCCGTTATGGTCCCGAGCAGCCTTCCGCTGACCTTCCTGGATTTCTGCGTGGAGGGATCATACTTCGTCTTGCGTTCGTAGAGATACCAATGGCCGTTTATGTGCTTGATCTCGGTAGCCTGTGGCTTCTTGAAGTTCGTGATGAATTCGGGCCGTTCGTGCTTCTGTTCCATCTGCATTTCCTCACCCTAAACAATAAGATGTGACCCCTGAATTTGCAAAATCGTGGATTTTGCATTACGGTGATCATAACTATAACTACCGTATGCATTACCGCATGCAAAAGAGAGGTCACATCATGTCTAATATTTAGGTTATAATGCACTTTGTCCGTCCCGTAAAGATACTGGAGTGGATAATTCGATGATTCAAAGGATTTTATCGGAGGTTGTCCAAGGTTTCCTTTTGGAAAGAAGCTATGAATCAGAGTCCTAAATAGTAAAAGTTACAGGTTAACTGGACAATTCCAGCTCCCGACGGAATACTATGGATGCAGAACCTCTCATCAAGGCATCTTCAGAAGTGTTCGTTTGAATGATTTCCAGTTTGGCAGGGAGAATTTGCTGTTGCTTCATCTCTTCGATACGATTGATAACCTCATCGATAATGAGTGAAAGAGAATCAACAGTCCTGCCGCCGAGCATGACAATCTCTGGTTCCATGATTTGGATATAGTTGGTCATTCCAGCAACAAAGGCTGAGATTATTTCCAGGAACTGTGGATTCTTGGAATCCCATTCGGGGCTTTGGATACATGCTTGGATTGCCGCATACACATCTTCAGCTCTCTGTACTTGTGTACCCCCCACATCAGACAAACGCCTGAGTATGGACTGTGCGGAAGCAAAGGTCTCAAGACAACCAGTCTTTCCACAGACACAAGGATTGCCATGGAAATCTATGACCATATGACCCAGTTGGCTGCTGGTATCGGAAGTGGTCTGCTTGGCCGGAAGTGCATGAAAGGCTGAACCTATGCCCATGTCGAGCAGGAAATATGCAACCCGTTTTTCCAAGAGGTCTGGCTTCAATGCAAGCTCGTTCAACATGAAAGCATCAACAAGGTTATCCACTACCACAGGAAACCCGGTTGAAGCCTCGAGCAAATCCTTGATCGGAACATAGTCCCAGAGCTGTGAGGGCTTGTGGTGCCCATGCGATAGAATCCCACGGTCTTTCATGATGGGCCCAAATGCAGATACCCCTATTCCAAGCAGCGATTCCGAGCATGCATATTCGCTGACCCACGTATTGATTGCAGCCGAAATCTTTTCCAAGGCCTCATTGGGACTCAGCAAGGTGGCGCTACCGAGGGTTTTCCTGGCAACCAGATTTCCTCCGATGTCCACCAAGGCAAGACCTATCGTATCCCAGGTAATGCAGACACCTATGGCATGAATGAACTTTGAATTGATCCTGTAGAGTTTGGGAGGCCTGCCATTCGTCTTCAATTGGCCGAAACTTTCCAGCAGGTATCCTTTTTGCACCAATTGGTCTAAAACACGATACAAGGAAGATATTGAAAGTGAGCTCACATGACCAGCCACATCGGAGCGAAGGACTTCGCCCCGAACGTAGACGGTTCTGTAGATTTCAAGTTCAATATTTTTTAATTCACTGAATCTCATTGATCCCTAGTCTTCTTGTTTCTTCACCATGCTTGAACGAATACTTGCATACACACTCAGCACTGTCAACAATATAAAAACCACAGAGATTGGTCTAGTGACGAAAATGAGCGGACTTCCATCGGAAATAACCAATGCCCGCTTGAGATTGCTCTCCGCCATAGGCCCGAGGATGATCCCGAGCAGCAAGGGAACGACCGGGTACCCGAAGTAGTGCATGGCAAAAGCAAGTCCGCCGAAGATGAACATGATGAATACATTGAACACCGAATTGCTCACGGCGTACGCTCCAGCTACGCACAATGCAAACAGGATGGGCATGAGCAAGGAATCCGGGATTTTTGTGATGAGGGAGAATACCCTGATGAGTGCCTTGCCCTGGACCAGCATGAACAGATTGATGAAGACCGTCCCTATGAGGATGGTGTACATGACATCCCGATGCTCGATGAAAATCCTCGAACCGGGAATCAGGCCATTCATCATCAAGGCACCAAGCATGACGGCCGTCACCGCTTCGCCAGGAACGCCAAGGGTCATCGTAGGAATCAATGCGCCACCGGTAACCGCATTATTCGCAGCCTCTGCAGCTGCAATGCCTTCAATGGAACCATTTCCAAACTCCTCGGGGTGCTTCGACTTTCGCTTGGCCTCATTGTAACTGAGAAAGGATGCTATACCTCCGCCAGTCCCGGGAATGGCCCCGATGACAATGCCGATGAATGTGGAACGCACTATAGCTTTCCATGCCGAGAGGAATTCCTTGATGTGCAGGTGGTCATTGTGGTCCATTCGCACCGCACTGGACATAGTGTGCAATTTCTTGTAGTCACTTGTCTTCGCCAACAGTTCCGAAATTGCAAACAACCCGATCAAAACAGGCACAAACTCAACACCTGCAGCCAAATCGATGATATCAAAGGAGAACCGGAACACTCCTGTCGTAGCATCCTGGCCGACCATGGAAATCAGGATGCCCAGGCAACCAGCCATGATGCCCTTGAGCATATTCTTGCCACTGACACCCGCAATGATGGAAATGCCAAAAACAGCCAAGGTGAAATACTCGGCAGGGCCGAAGAATCGAGTTACCTTTGCAATCGGGGGCGCCGCAAACAACAGGACGATTGCACTGACCACCCCGCCAAAGACAGAAGCATAGAGGGCAACCATCAGGGCTGACTTTGCCCGGCCCTTTTTTGCCAAGGCATATCCATCAATGACGGTAGCCGCTGCATTGGGGGTACCGGGGGTATTTATGAGAATTGCCGAAATCGACCCGCCATAGGAACCTCCGCAGTAAATGCCTATGAGCATCAAAATCCCCGTGGTATCAGAAAGCCCGAAAGTCAATGGCAGAAAAAGCACGATGGCTAGAAGCACGGTAAGTCCAGGTATCGCACCAAAGATGATACCGATGAGTACCCCGACATTCATGAATAAAAGGTTGGTCAATGAACCCATCTGACCCAAACCGACTACTATTCCTTCAAACATGGCTGCAACCTCCCTCTAACCTACGGCAACTGGACATAGAAGAATGTCCGGAACAGGAATCCAACCAATACCACAAAGACTGTTGAGATGACATAGTAATGCCATTTCTTGATTCTGATGATGGCAAGCATCCCACACCCTGCAAGTATGGTCGCGATCTCAAAGCCGATGAATTCAAGAAGCAGGCTGTAGACAACAAAGGTGACAAACAGAATGAGCACCCTCATGGAATCCATCTTCTTGGTGCTGCCGGGACTATCTGGCGCAGTACGTTGGGAGAGAATGGCGCGGACCAAGTTGATGGCGCTGAATGCCATCAACGTCAAGGTGATGATCTTCGGCACAAACCGGGCATTGATTCTGGAATCCGTGATCACCTCTATCTGGGAGGGAATCAAAAACCAAACAGCCACGGAAAGCACCATGAATAGTGCCCCCCCCACAATCTCTTTTGTTAATTTCATCGAATACCTCAATTATTTTCCGTTTCCATATAGTTTTGAAGGCCCATCCGTTCGTACTGTTCATCAGGAGCATCAGAATCTTTCATCAACTTCACCATCTTCCTCAACAAACCGTCGGTGACAGATGGATCTTCGAGTGGATGCAATTGCAAGGGGTCTTTTTCAATGTCAAACAACAGGCTTCCATATTTGGCGTGCTCGCTGTATTTGTAGTATTTCTTCCGGTCATAGCGTTCGTCTACGGGGATGCGCAGGACAGGTACATGGTCATTGAATTCAAACTTGTCATAGAGCGTTCTGTCGGCTTGCAGCAGCTCTTCCTTGGAGATCATTTTCTTGATGTGCATCGGCATCAAGGTATATTGGTACAACGGTTTGTTCTCAGCAGCAGACGCTGCCTTCATGTACGTATGCTTACCATCATTGATGTTGATATGCATCCCATGGTATCCATACAGGATTGCATCATGGATTGTTTCATCAGATTTCAGGACTGGCTGCAAATCTCGGCCCATCATATGCTGCGGCCTTTCTTGGCCGAAGAGCTCCAGGATTGTAGCAGGCAGGTCAATGGTCTGTGCGAGCGACTTCCGCCGTGTTCCCGCATCTTGGTTTCTCGGATCCCAGATAAAGAGGGGGATGTTTGCTATCTCATTGAAGACAGGCATGTAGTTCTTCCCGACAAAGCCGTGTTCTCCGAGTAGATATCCATGGTCGGTATTGACGATGAGCATCGTATCTTTCCACATATCATGTTTGTCAAACATGTCCAGGACTTTGCCGAGGTATTCATCACACATGCTGACGAGTGCAGCATAATTGAGAATCGAATGTTTGAGATACTCAGGATCATTGTCTGAGAGCGGTGCATATTTCGGCCAATCCAGGTCATCAGGTACATCCGTGTACAATTTCTTGAAACGCTCCGGAGCAAAGAACGGCTCATGGGGATCGTAGTATTCCAACTGGAGATACCAGTTGTCTTCGTCCTTGTTCTGCTCGATGAAATGCAGGCCTTGCTCACAACACCGTGCATGGTAGTGGTCTTGTTCACGAATCATCCGTGTTCGATTCTTTGCGTCCTGTGCCCTGCCGTCCTGATTCGGCTGATATCCTGCGACACTTCCATCCCAGGCATCTCCTTCCTGTCCCCTGACGAATTCATACGATGCAAATCGGTTGTGATAGGTCGATCCCCCATCCTCCCAGTAGTGGCAGTGATCTGTCACCATATGCGAGTAAATTCCATGTTGCTTGAGAATCTGGGGCATCGAGTCATCAAACGGTTCCAGCGGAGACCAACCCCGGTGGAGAAAATTATACCGGCCGGTATGAAGTTCCCTCCTGGCCGGCATGCAGGGCAGGCTGCCGGCATAGAAGGAATCAAAGGTCACGGCTTGGGCTGCAAGACGCGTGAAATTCGGGGTCTGCACCCAGTCATTGCCATAGGGTTCAAGGAATGCCTTGTTCAATGAATCATACATCACCATTACTGCCCGCATACCTATCCCCCTATGTTCTTTCAGCTAATTATTATTTGATTTCCAAGTATTGAACCAATTTCTTGATCACCTG
>NZ_DJGW01000087.1:293-2595 GCF_002432845.1 Sphaerochaeta sp. UBA5836 | reverse complement strand
TAGAGCTTATCGACAATCTGCTGGTCCGTACCACTTCGGATGGCGAGGTAGTTAAGCCCGGGAGCATTGATGTCATACCCTTGTGAAGCAAAACTTGGGACTGTGATGCCTTCAAATCCAGTATATGGCTCATTGGAGAAGACCCCTACAGGAACGACTGATCCATCTGCGAGTAGATCGATGACTGAAGTCGGGGCGGCAACCGCTACATCCACCACGCCATTTGCGGCATTCAGCACAGCTTCACGGGCACCACCATAGGTGACTGCCTCAGCCTTGACCCCAGCCAAGCCATACAAGCCTCCCTGAAGCACTGCAATATCGGTACCAGCTCCTGTGGTGCCATATTTCAAGGATTTCTTGGTTGAAGCATACTGCTTGAGACTCTCCATGTCATGGATACCTGTCTTTGCATTGGCGAACAAGACGAAGTTGATGTTCTCGATACCGATGATAGGAATCAGGTCATCCCTGGAATATGCAAGCTTGTTGGTTTGCACATTGGGAATGGTAACAGACTGGGCCCTTCCAAGAAGAAGAATGTTGTGTGTATTCGGCTTCTCCTTCATGTACTCAGTCAAAGCAATGATGCCACCAGCTCCGACGCGGTTGACAACAACCACCGGCTTGCCTAGAAGGGGTTCTGACATCGTTGCAATCTTTCTGGCGATGATGTCTGCAGCACCGCCCGCTACGAAGGGAACGGTAATTGTGACATTCTGGGTTGGCCAGGCGACCTCGGTGGAAGTCGCAGAGGTGGTTTCCTGGTTTCCTGCAGCAAACAGGCCGCCTACGATTAGAACCATAATCAGAAGAAGAGCAATCTTTCTCATCAACATTCTCCTTTCATCCATGTCAATGCCATGGATCATACTTGTTTTACTTAAACATATCATTGGATTTATAATCGCGCAACTTAAATTTTAAAATAAATTTTATTTTGACATTTAATCATATTGGATATATCCTGCTCTTATAGCGTGTATCTTTGGAGGCCCAAATGCGAGCAGTGATGGTGATGTTCGATTCACTCAATCGACACTTTCTTCCCAACTATGGAAACGACTCAGTATATATGCCCAACTTTGAACGTTTGGAAGAATTGACCATAACGTTTGACAAGAGTTACGTGGCAAGCCTCCCCTGCATTCCGGCAAGAAGAGAGCTTCATACAGGCAGATACAACTTCATGCACCGAAGCTGGGGCCCGCTGGAACCATATGATGACAGCATGCCCCAATTGCTTTCACAAGCAGGATGCCATACCCACCTGGTGACCGACCATGTCCATTACTGGGAAGACGGTGGTTCAACCTATCACAACAGGTACAGCTCCTATGAGTTCGTGCGTGGCCAGGAAGGAGACAAGTGGAAGGGGTCTGCCAAACCGATGGATAGGCCAAATGTCCTTGGTCGCTGGCAGAAACAAGACAGTATAAACAGGGAATACACAAATACCGATGCCACGGCACCGATGACTACAACGTTCGATTTAGGGCTTGATTTCATGAAAAGGAATGTCAAGGATGACAACTGGTTTCTCCAGATTGAGACCTTCGATCCCCATGAACCCTTCGTTTCTCCCGATTCCTATCTTGAACAATATGAAAAGACCTATGATGGACCTCAATTTGATTGGCCCGAATATCGGAGGACCAATGAAACACCTGAACAAATCGAACATGTACGCAACAAATACCGCGCACTCTTGAGTATGTGCGACAAGAATCTCGGCAGGGTTTTGGATACGTTCGATGAGTACAACATGTGGGAAAACACCATGCTCATCGTGAACACAGACCATGGGTTTCTGCTTGGGGAGCATGGCTGGTGGGCCAAGTGCGTCCAGCCTTTCTATGATGAGGTCTCTCATACCCCGCTCTTCATATGGGATCCTCGATCAGCGAAACGCAATGAACACAGGCAGGCGCTGGTCCAGACAATAGACCTTGCACCAACGCTGCTTTCCTTCTTCAATCAGCCGTGTCCGCCTGACATGATGGGTAAGGACCTTGCGCCCGTCATAGCATCGGATGAAAGGATCCGCGACAAGCTTTTCTTCGGAATGTTTGGGGGTCATATCAACTGCCTTTGGGGTGACTACGTGTACATGAAGGCTCCCAAACTGGCTCAGGACAAGCCAAATCTCCTCTATAATTATACCCTCATGCCGATGCACATGCGCAGCATGTTCTCCTTGGATGAATTGAAGCAAGGAGAGTATGGAACTACATTTTCTTTTACCAAGGGCTGCCCACTGCTCCGATTCCCGGGGGCCTTCGGCGCTCCGGGAGGGGAGGCC
>NZ_DJGW01000087.1:0-263 GCF_002432845.1 Sphaerochaeta sp. UBA5836 | reverse complement strand
ATCCGTTCAGAGATGAAAAACTTGAAGAGCAGATGGACGGATTCATCAAGGACATGATGCTGGAGAATGATGCGCCAAAGGAACTGTTTACACTCTTTGGATTGGACGAGGATCTCTAGAGCCACCTCAACCTGGGAAAGAGTCATTACTTGCCTTGGTATATATCTCATCCAGGAGCCGGAGGTTCTTTAGACTCCAATTCTTTCCTCTTTCGACTACATAGAGGTAGTTGTTCTTCGACCGGACTATATATCTAGGAATCA
>NZ_DJGW01000088.1:2341-7377 GCF_002432845.1 Sphaerochaeta sp. UBA5836 | reverse complement strand
ATCACTTTAATGAAGGGTTTGTTGATGAAGGGTCTAATCTTCTCATAATACAATGGTCGATCAAGCATGAACATGAACCTCTTGATAAGAGTATGCCCAGTAAAACTACGTAAGTAAAGAAAGTTTTTATGGGTATAATCCAATACATCCTTCACGCTATGAAAGCATAATACCAGCCTTCCTGCTGTTTTTCTTCACTCTGCATCTGCGCTTGTACCGCGCTAGTGCAGAGACGATGAAAAAAGTATTCCATAGCTTCTTGGGTGTGATATGTGCATCAGAGGGAAGATATGCAGAACCATACTTAGCAAACGTGTTCACGAACCTATGATAGTCATGCTGCTCATGCTCTGTCCAAAAGGACTCAGCGCCGGCAACCAGGCGCGGCAGCAGGTGCAGGTCCCGCTGTTCTTTGGTTGCAATATGCTCGGTCCAGAGCATGAACTCTGCACCGAGCAGGGAGGAGTACTTCTGTGTCTGCAGCTGCTTGCCGTAGCGATAGACCACCGGGAGGGGAAGCAACGTATGGTCCATATCCAGGTACGTGTGGAAATAATCGCTCATGATTATCTGATGCGCCGACTTTGTCATCTCCAGCAACGGGTTCCACACCTGGGTGATAATCGTCTCATCGTACGCTTGGTCCACATAGTCATTGTAGAGGATTACCTGCTTTCCCAAGCTTCGTGCATAGGAAGTCATCTCATTGCAAAACCATCGAAGCAAGGCTTTCTCGTCGGATAAACCCAATGCTTTCCTTCTCTTCTGGCAATCAGGACAGTCGACCCAGCGGTCCAGGGGAATCTCATCACCTCCCAGATGGATGTACGGCGCGGGGAAGAGAGAAGCTGTCTCCTCGATGAGGTGCTTCACGAAGGAGAGGGCTTCATCCTTTCCCGCACACAGGATGTCGGAAAAAATACCCTCACCCTTGGGGATGGTGAATGGCCCGCCTGTGCAACTGAGGTTCGGATAGGAAGCAAGGGCTGCGGTGAAGTGGCCCGGCATGTCGATCTCAGGGACGATCATGATATGGCGGTTTTGTGCATACGCTACCAAGTCCCTAATCTCTAGTTTCGAATACCGACCGGACTCTTCCTCTCCCAACTTCGGGTAGTTGTCGGAGGCGATTCTCCAGCCCTGGTCGTCACTGAGATGGAGGTGCAGGACATTCATCTTGAACGAGGCAATGATGTCGATGATTCTCTTTACCTCCCCCACCGGACAGAAGGACCTTGCTGTGTCCAGCATGAAAGCCCTCCACCGGAGGGCGGGCTTGTCCTCGATGCGGCAGCAGGGAATGGCTGAAGGATAGGCAAGCAAGAGCTGACGCAGTGTCTGCACTGCGTAGAAGACTCCCTGCAAGCTCTTTGCCTCGATCTTGCATCCTTGGTCGAAAACCTCCAAGCGATAGGCTTGCTCGTCCATAGCATCTACCGCCTTGGCAATGATCAGGTTGGATGATTGTTCACCCACTTGCACCTCCATGCCAAGATACTCTCTGACGTAGAATAAAACCTGAGAGGTGTCAAAGTACGGGTCAGCAACGACGGACAGCTGAGATGGTGGTGAGAATGAGCCACTGAGCATTGCAACGGCACCTGAAGGATAGGGAATGAGAGGGAGCGTTTCTGTCATTTGAATGGTACTATTCCTTTAATGCCCCGGCGGCGAAGCCTTGGGCTATTTTGTCTTTGAATATCAGGTAGAAGATGATCATCGGTACCGTACCGATGACCAGCGCAGCAAACTGCAGGCCGTAGTCGCGGGACATGCCTCCTGCAAAGCTGTTGATCCCGACCGGCAGTGACCGCACCGTGAGGTCGCTGGTCAGCGTCAGGACAAGAATGAACTCGTTCCAGTTCCCCAGGAACGTGTAGATGAACATGGTGGAGATGATGGGAGTGGCGACCGGAGTGATGATCCGCAGGAATATCTGAATGTAATTCGCCCCATCGATGATGGCCGACTCCTGCATGGCATCGGGAATTCCTTTGATGTACGTGGTGGCCAGGAATACCTGGAAAGGAAGTCCGAATGCAATATAGGGGAGGATTACTCCCAGCCGTGTATTCGACAGGCCAAGCTTCGTCTCCATGATGAACAACGGTACGATGACCGAGTGTACGGTGATGAGCAGACCCAGGGTATAGAGCAGGGAGACAACGCGGCTGCTCTTATAGTGAAACTTGGAGAGGGCATAGCCGCTGCTCATGGCAAAGAGTACGGTACAGAACGTGGCGGTCAGGGAGTATATGATGCTGTTGACAAAGTAGATGCCCAAATGCCCTTGTGTCCAGGCAAGGACGAAATTCTGTACATACCAGGTCATGGGCGGAGCGAGCGGATGGCGTACGATGAGGGCATGCGGCTTGAAGGCGCTGAGGATCATCCACGTCAACGGGATGATCGTCAGCAGGGTGAACGTGATCATAAGCAGGTAGGAGAGGACTTTTCCCAGGGTAATGGTTTTCTTCATAGCTGTTCCTACTCGAACCGACGTTCGAACTTCCTGCTGATGTATTGCAGGATGAGTATCAGGCCGACAGCCAAAAGGACGATGATCATCGAGGCGGCACTGCCGAAGCCGTATTTGTAGTACTTGAAGGTGTTGACATACATGTAGATGGCGATCACCTCGGTGAAGTGTGCCGGACCGCCGCCGGTCATGGAATAGATGAGGTCGAAGGCCTTCAGGCTGCCTGAGATTGCAAATATCGCAGTGGTTGCAATGGTTCCCACCATGCTGGGAAGAATGATTCTACCCAGCATCTGCGATTCGCTGGCTCCGTCTATTTGTGCTGCTTCGAGCAGCGAAGGCGTCATTTTCTGCAGGTTTGCATAGAAGATGATCATGTACGTACCGGTATGCATCCACAAAAGGACAAACAGGATCGGATAGATGGCCATCTGCTTGTTCTCGAAAATCTTCATCACATACTGGCTTTGGCCGGTCAGGTTCCTGATGATGGCCACCACCATTCCCGAGGAGGAGAAGATCTGGTTCCATAACAGGGCGACCACGACAGGGGAGATGGTGATGGGCAGAAATATCATGGTCTGATAGAAGTTGCCGCCATGGACCATTTTTCGATGCAACAGGTACGCCAAGAGAAAGCCCAAGGGTATCTGTCCGAATACGGAGACGGCTACGATCAGGAGGTTGTTCCTCAGCGAGTGTTGGAATACCTCGTCGCCGATGATCTTTGCATAGTTCTCCAAGCCGATGAAAGCCGGCTTTCCGTAGCCTCCGAAGGAGGTGAAGCTGAGCGAAAAGCTGTAGAATACGGGAAATATGATGATCGAGGCGAACAGGAGCAACCCCGGAGCCAGCAAGAGATAGTAACTCATCCGTTTTTGTTGTGAGAATGTCATGACGCTCCTCGTGTTCCAAAGAAGGCTCTTACCCCGATCGGGGAAAGAGCCTTCCTAACGATGTTACCGACCGATGGCTGAGACCATGGCTTCCAGTTCTTCTCCGACCTGCTTGGGCGTCTTCGTACCAAACATCATGTTCTGAAGGTTGATATTGAACGTTCCAATGGGTTCTGCGGCAAGCACTGAATCCATGACGTAGCCCATGGGTACCTTGCCGGCATAGGCGACCAGCTTCTGAATCATTGGATCGGCATCCTTCGGCTCTGCGAGGTTGTAGGCGGGAAGCCTTCCGAATCGCTGCCTGATCGCCGAGCCTTCGGGGCCGGAGTAGAACCATATCCACTTCCAAGCGGCTTCCGACTCCGCCTTGGTGAGCTTTGCGTTCATGCCGAAGCCCTGGCCGGCGGTAGCCGAGGTGGAAAGGCTCTGGCCTTTCTGCTTGGGAATGTCGGGGAATGACTCCAGGCTCATGTACTCTTTCTGCTCGGCGGTAAGCTCGCCGACCATGTTGTTTACCGTCCAGCCTCCATCGATGAAGTACACTGCCTTCTCTTGGACGAAATCGTCCAAGCCTTGGCCGTAGGCCAGTTGGTTGGTTCCCGGTGAGAACATCTGTTTGTCAGAGAGTTCCTTGATGATCTCCATGGCATAGACGAATTCGGGGTCGTCAAAGCGAGCTTCTCCGGCGATTGCCTTGTCGAACCACTCTAGTCCACAGGCTCTTTCGACCAGCATGCCTGCTACGCAGGACTGCATCGGCCACGCATCCTTGTTGGCGATGGAGATGGGAATCAAGCCGGCCGCCCTGATCTTCGGACCTTGGGCCAACAGCTCTTCGTAGGTCTTGGGAAGGGTGAGTCCCAGCTCCTTGAGCAGGCGGTTGTTGGTGAACATGATCGAGGTGATGCTGATGTCCTCGGGCAGTTCCCAGATTTCTCCGTTCTTGCCTTGGCCCTGCATGGCCATGTCGGCAAACTCGTCCTCGTGTCCTGCAAGGTACGGACGCAAGTCCTGTACCAGACCGGCATTGGTAACCTGGCTTGTTCTCTCTCCTGGATAGAGCAGTACGATATCGGGCAGCTGGCCGCTCATCGCCATGGTCTGCAGCTTGTCGTGGAACGCCTCACCATAGCCGTATTCAAAGGTGAGCTTGATGTTCGGATTGGCCTTCTCGAATACATCCACCAGATACTGGAAATTCGGGGCGGTGGTTTTATCCGTCTGGTCGAGGAAGTGATAGACAGACAAGGTTATGACACCATCTGCTGCATCCTGTGCTTGTTCCTTGGTCCCTGTTGCAAACAGCAAGAGAGGGGCGAGAAACAACGAAATGAAAACCAAGTTCAGCAACCGTTTCAATTTCATAGTAATCCTCCAATTTTTAACATCCTTCACAGGAAGGAATCGTGTTCTTAAGCGAGCAGATGAAACAAGGGAAGTACTTTCTGCGTTCCATGGTCCGAAAGTGGTTCCAGGTTCATCAACACGTTATCCAATACCAGAGCTGCCGCTCCGAACGAGACGGCTTGGTAGCCGAGGGATGAGAACTGTATCTGCGTTCGTTCATCACGGTGGTCGAGTGAGTTTGCACGCAAGGCAGAGCGCAGCATGTCAGGCATAATGTCCTCGATGGTTTCCACATTCCCGCCGATGAAGAC
>NZ_DJGW01000088.1:0-2301 GCF_002432845.1 Sphaerochaeta sp. UBA5836 | reverse complement strand
GCGAGCAGGGCCTCCCTGTTCTCCGTGACGGAGATGGTTCTATCGACCACCACTTGTTCAGAAGAGTCTCTGTCTCGGTTGAGTACACTTTTGAATTCACCGGCTTGGTTGTTGCTGCCTCGATGGATTTTCCCGTCGAAGCCGAAGCCAAGGCCTACGGTCGGCCTTGCCAGGCCGGTCTGTACGTCATAGGCCTTCCAGAACTCTATGAGGACGAAGAGGAAGTTGCGAAGCTTGCGCTTGCGTTGGAATATGACCTCCCCCCATGCCCCGCAGTTTGCATCGTTCTCCAAGAAGACGGGGAAGGGGAAGGCTGAGGCGATTTCGGTAGAGAAGTCGAAGGGTTCTTGGAAATCGAGGGAGACTGAGCGGATGATCACCTGCTTCTCAGCATCCACGATGCCTGAGAAACCTATTCCCACTCCAAGCAGGTGCCGTCCCATATATTCCAAGCGTTGGGTGAGCGACTCGATGAAGGAAAGCATTTCCTCTTTGAAGGTTTTTGCCGTGAAGCCTTTTGGTTGTGTCTCCGAGAACAGTACGTTGCCTTCCAGATCGACTGAGAGGGCGGTATAGGAGTCGGAGCGGATTTCGATGCCGATGACATGGAAGTACTCTTTGTTCAGCGTGATGCCGATGGCTCTTCTTCCTCCTTTTGGACCGGGATCTATGATCTCATTCTCCCTGACGATGCCCCTCTGCATGAGGTCGACTACGATGTTGGAGACCGAAGAGCGGTTCAGTCCCAGCCGTAAGGCCAGCTCGGCTCTACTGAGTTCATCTTCTATCCACAGGCGATGAATGATGCGGGAGGAATTGATGAGTCTGGTTCTTCGAGGACTGTCCATGGACAACTCCTAAACTTGGTTTGTTTGTTTTTGTACCAACCTAAGTCCAGTATAGGGGCCTGAAAAGGGAAGTCAAGAAGAATAACAATTACTAATAATATAAATAATTAAATACAACTTGAACCAACGTAATGCAAAGGACATTGATATGAACCGAAGAGGGGTGGCAAGTTCTGAATGTGCGAGGTATGATGGATGGTATGGATGAGAGCAATTTTGAACTGTTGTTGGAGAGTGTTAAGGAAGCTGGTGCTATTCTGCGTAACGAGAAAGAGCCTACGCGTACTTTTATATGTACGCCTCAGGATATCAAAGCTACTCGAAGGAATGAGAACACAACACAAGCAGAGTTTGCTGCAAAGACTGGTGTGAGCTGTTCAGAGGTGTAGTAATGCTCTCAAAGACTCAAGGTGTTACTGATACTTTTGATACCTTATGAGTCAGAGGAGATGGAATCAGAACCAGCTCTGATTCCTGTCGAACTTGTTAATGCCTTGTGTTTATCTGTTTCCCATGGTAGAAAGTGTTCGAGGTGCTTATATGTTGTATAGGAGAAAAGTGTTTCTTAACTTGGTTTTAAGGCATAAGAAACCCATTTCTCTGATCAGGCTTCATAAACTCATGTTTCTTTTCTTCAAGTCAACGGGAACTGCATATTATGATTTCATTCCTAATAAATATGGATGTTATTCGATATGTCTCCATAACGACCAGGAAGCTTTGATAAAACAGGAAGTTGTGATAGAAACAAAAGGGGAGTCCCCGTTTAGTTCATTCATTTCTGTTGACAAACATCGAATCGAACTCGATTCGATACTCCTCAAGAATGAAGATTCTACAGTACTTGATACACTCATCGTTGACAACGAACATAAAACTGATGACGATTTACTTGAAGGAATTTATAAGGCTTATCCTTTCTATGGAATCAGAAGCTTGATTATTGACAGATTTACGTCTGATCAGGTTTTTATGAACAAAATCCAAACAATTAGGGATCAAGTTAAGAGTACTCCCCGGTTCCTATACACAATAGGATACGAGGGATTATCTATTGATAGATTTGTCCAATTGTTGATTCTCCAGAATATTAAAACTCTTGTTGATGTCAGAAAAAATGCATTTTCAATGAGACCGGAATTCAGAAAAAAGAATCTGGAAATGGCTCTTTCTGAAGCAGGTATACAATACTATCTTATGCCAGAGGTAGGCATACCCTCATCCAATAGAAAAGAGTTCTTGCCGTCAGGAAAAAGATGTGATTTATTTATGTGGTACGTGGAAAACACGCTGCCTCTCTGTGAGGAGTATGCGTCAGTTGTTGCCGAATTAGTATCTAGGGAAAATGTTGCTCTCATGTGTTACGAAAAAGACCCTAAGGATTGCCACAGATCTTTATTTGCAGAGTATTGCCAACGAGTGCAACCCTCTATTCCAGGGATAAAACACATAG
>NZ_DJGW01000093.1:0-11423 GCF_002432845.1 Sphaerochaeta sp. UBA5836 | reverse complement strand
TTCGGAGGGCTTTTTTTGGCCTTTGTGCTACACTGTTCGGGGAGGCTTGCCATGTTGTTGGTCCTTGTAGCGCTCATTGTATTGGTAGGTTCGTTCCTGCAGGCAAACATCGGATTTGGCTTTCCCATTGTAGCCATGATCTTCTTTCCCTCACTTTTCCCATTCTCCACCGCTGTAACGCTTAATCAGGTTATCGCCATAGCGAGCACCCTGTTCGTATCCATACGGTACCGAACGTATATCCGATGGAGAATCCTGCTTCCTCTGCTGCTCTCCTCGCTGTTGGTGGCCCAACTGGTCATAGTTTACAGCCTGAGTATCGATACTTCCTATCTTACGGTTGTACTCGGTCTCTTTTTGGTCCTGCTTTCGTTGTATTTTGCTCGCTTCAGTGAGAAGATCCATATCCAGCCGACGGTGGCCAACGGCTTTCTCATGGGCCTTGTCGCTGGTATCGGCAATGGTTTTTTCGGCATCGGTGGACCACCGGTTGCACTCTACCTGTTTGCTGCAGCAACAGAGAAAAAATCGTATCTAGCCACCATCCAAGCATATTTTCTCTTCTGCAACCTGCATAGCATCCTGGTACGCAGCCTCCATGGATCCTTGCTTGTATCTCATATACCCATCATTCTTGTTGGCTGGGTTTCGATTGCAATCGGAACCATTGCCGGTCTCAAACTCTTTACTAAAATCCCTGAATATTTTCTCAAACGGATTGTTTACGCCTTTGTCGGCTTAAGCGGACTTTGGATTGCACTGCAGCANNCTGTTTTGACACTTGATACAGGGTTCAATCTCCGATACACTACCAATATCCAAGGAGCAACGAAGCGCATGAAGAACTGAAGAACACCCATTCACGCAACAAACCGAATAATGCTCGATTGTATGCGTCACCGCGTGTTCACAGTATATCTTCAATCGTGCGTGTGACGCCTCAACCAGGAGGCCGTATGAGTATCCAAACCTTGGAATTCCAACATTTAACGTTTCATTATCCTGACCAGAGCCTTGATTTGTTCTCTGATCTCAACCTATCCATCGGTAGTGGTTGGACTGCACTCATCGGTGCGAATGGAGGTGGGAAAAGCACGTTGCTCAAGCTGGCATGCAACCAGCTTAAACCCCTTTCGGGGGCTGTGCTGCATCCCCCTCTGTGCATCTATGTCCCGCAGCGTACTGATGAGATACCTCCAACCTACGCGGATTTTGCACTCTCTTATGATGCTTTGGCTTGCAAGTTGCATGGGCAGTTGGGCCTCGATCGTGATTATCCATCGCGCTGGGAGACTCTCAGTCACGGTGAGCGCAAGCGTGCGCAGATTGCCTGGGCTCTCTATAGGGAAAGCGACCTTCTCTGTGTTGATGAACCTACGAATCATCTGGACCAAAATGCAATACATTTGATTATCAGCGCACTTCAGCTGCATCGTGGTATCGGGCTTTTGGTTAGTCATGACCGTGAAGTCCTAGATGCTCTGTGTACTACTACCGTCGAAGTCCAATCACCGTTTGTAACCAAGCTTGCGTGTCCTCCCTCGCAAGCGATGGAGGAGATGCGAAAACTGCGGCTTTCAGCTGAAACCTCCTATAGGGAGCAAGGAAAGGAGCTTCGATGCTTGGTGCGTGAAAAGCAACGCCGCAGGAGCGTTGCTCAGGTTCAGGATGTGAGAAACAGCAAGCGTCATATCGATGCAAAAGATCATGATGCCAAAGCTCGAATAGATGGGTTTCGTGTCAGCGGGGGA
Organism: Sphaerochaeta sp. UBA5836; assembly: GCF_002432845.1. NCBI lineage: Bacteria > Pseudomonadati > Spirochaetota > Spirochaetia > Spirochaetales > Sphaerochaetaceae > Sphaerochaeta > Sphaerochaeta sp. UBA5836. The sequence continues at coordinate 9,672 of NZ_DJGW01000093.1, read as the reverse complement.
GACAAGGTCGCCGGTCGATTGTCACGTCAACTTGACACGCGACTGTCAAACCAACTCGCAACAAAGCAGTCATTATTCAGCTCGCTTTCAGAGATGCGGGCACTTGACCTCTCAAAATCAAGCGCGGGTATAACACTCCAAGGCGTCAAGCATCCCGCGAAAATTGTGCTGGACACTGACGAAACTGTCCTTTCGCTCGGACCCGACCGAAGGCTGTTCCTTCCTGCACTGACGCTTTCACATACCGACAGGATAGGCATACGCGGGCCGAATGGTATTGGAAAGAGCACCTTGATTCGTCACCTTGTACCGCTCTTTGAGGAGAAATCCATACGCTTTTGGTATCTTGAGCAGGAACTGGACCAAGAAAAAAGTCTTTGCTCCTACCAAAAATTTGAGGCGCTCGATTCCCAGACAAAGGGAAGAATTGTCTCGACGGTGGTGCGTTTGGGCAGTGATGCCCGACTGTTCCTCCAATCGGCCCTCCCAAGCCCCGGTGAACTGAGAAAGCTGCTGATATCACAAGCTTTGGAGAGTGATCTCTCCCTCTTGGTTCTCGATGAGCCGACCAATCATCTCGACCTTCCTTCCCGCCTGGCCTTGGAAGCCGAGCTGGGTGCCTTTACAGGGGCCTTGTTGCTGATAAGCCACGACCAAAGCTTTCTCGACAAAGTCTGCTCTACGTGGTGGGATATTGCCTCTATTGCAGATTCTCTTGACTCTGAACTCCTTGTGCATTGACAGAGCATATTTCTTATTGTATAGACAAACATCAATATGAGAGAGATTCATGGGAGCTCACGCATTTATACTTGTATTGAAAGCCTTATCAGTTCTGAGGCCGTATTGCAGATGTGGGCTGGATAGCCGAACTCAACAAGGAAGCAAGGAACCTAGTAGCCTTTGCCAGATAGCCGAAGCCTTGGCGAAGGCGAAATACAGCCATGTATTCGAAGCCTTTTCCGCCGGCACTGGAACCAAGCCCCGCATTAATCAAGATGCTGAAAATTATGAAAGAACTATATAGTATCGATATTGTTGTTACCATGGGATGCAATGTGAATTGTCCCTATCATCCCTGCAAGAGTCGGGAGGATTGGGGCCAGGATGATGCAGTTTTTAAGAAGGCCATCGGCATCATAGAAAAACTGGACGACCCGGCTGATAGGATTCGCCGGGGATCGGGTTCTTGATTGCTTGACAGCCTGTGCCGTTCTGTACCAGCATGCAAGCATTATGAAGCTGGATGTACAAAAAGGGGTGGGTTTCGCACTTGTAGCCCTCTCTGCCTGTTGTTTTGCACTTATGCCGATCTTTGCCCGAATTGCGTATGATTCTGGAGTTGATACTACGACCCTGTTGTTAGGACGGTTTCTCATCGGAGGAATTTTTCTCGCTTTTCTTGCATGGGTCAAGCGATCGCCTCTTCCCCCAAAAAAGTCATGGCCCGTCTTGTTCCTGCTCGGTCTGGTCGGGTATGCAGGAACCTCGTTTTGCTACTTCTCTGCACTCAATCATGCATCAGCCTCATTGGTAGCCCTGCTACTCTATGCGTATCCGGCTCTGGTTGTTTTGCTGGGTTTTGTCATTGCCCATGAGAATGTCTCGAGAAACAACCTCCTGGCTTTGATGTGTGCGAGTGGAGGCTGCATGTTGGTCATCGGACTTTCGGGCAAGGGGGACTGGAAGGGCATTGCCCTCGCCCTCTCTGCAGCCTGTGTGTACTCGCTGTACATCATCATCAGCTCCCGGGTGGTGGGCACAAGGACTGCAATGGCAGGCAGCGCCTTCATTATTCTCAGCGCCTCGGTATCGTACTTGTGCATAGCCCTTTCTAAAGGGGTATCACTGCCGGAAAGCGCTTTAGGAGTGACGGCAACGCTTGCGATTGCATTCTTTTCAACCGTCGTGGCCTTCTGGTCGTTCTTTGCCGGACTGGGAAGAATCGGGGCGGCAAAAGCTTCCTTGGTATCGACACTGGAGCCGCTGGTAACCGTGATAAGTGCAGTGCTCTTTTTGGGAGAAAAGCTTACCCTTTCAATCGTGGCCGGCGGTTTTTTGATTCTCGCAGGGTTGGTGATCTCAGCCCTGCCTTCAAAGGGTGCAGACAGCATGCAGCAATACCCGGCAGCAGCCGATGATTCTTCCTGCCGGTAGTGGACATTTCTGCCAAATAACGGTATTACATAGGAGTATCAAGCAACGGTACCCTTGGTATCAAATGTTCCAGGAGAGATTAATGAACTCATTGGCATCCCTACTCAAGGTCAAACGGGATGATGTGCCCTTGATGTATACCATCTATTTTGCTTTCTTCACCAGCGGGATGATGAGTACGCTCATCGGTGCACTTCTTCCATTCATGAAAGCAGAGTACCATATGAGTTACGTACTCAGCGGTGCTGTTATTTCAGCCCATCAGATCGGCAACTTCTGTGCCCTTCTCATAGCGGGATACCTGCCGTATCTGATCGGGCGGAAGAAGAGTACCATCACGTTGTCGCTGGGGATCGTCATCGGGTTTCTCCTGATGACCCTTACCGCCAATCCTGTGCTTTTGCTCATCGCCTTCACCTTCACCGGCATCGGGCGGGGGACCATGAGCAATATCACCAATGTGGTGATGAGCGAAATAGCGGAGAACAAGACTGCCGGACTGAATCTGTTGCATGCATCCTTTGCAGTCGGAGCTTTTCTGGCTCCCTTCATCGCGATTCTCTCCACTTCGGTGTTTGGTGTCTATTGGAGGACGAGCGCTTGGATATTGGTGTTGTTCGAGATCCTGGTCCTGTTCTTTTTGGGGAAATCCTCACTATCGGGAAAGCCCAAGGCTAAGAGCAAGGATGGCGGAACCGACTTCATCAAGAGCGGACGTTTTTGGCTCAATACCTTCATTCTCTTTTTCTATCTCTGCGGGGAAGCATCGGTGACCGGGTGGCTGGTAACCTACTTTACCGACACAGGCCGGCTCAGTCCCGCTCTTGCACAAACAACCAGTTCGGCATTGTGGATTTTCATCCTCATCGGCCGTCTGGCGTGTGCATCGCTCTCGGTAAAAGTGAATAAAAACCTCCTATTGGTGGTTTTGGGATTTCTCCAAATTGTCTTTTTTGTCATGATGATCAGCGTACAACATGTTGTACTGATTTATATAAGTCTGTTCGGGTTCGGGCTTGCAATGAGTGGAACGTATCCAACTACGCTATCCACCATGGATAGGAAATTCAACGCTTCCACCATAGCAACAGGAACCTGTATTGCCACTGCAACAGTAGGGGCAATCACCATGCCGATACTAGTCGGCTCGGTTGCTCAAGCGATCGGCATCGCCGGAGGTCTGGCTACCATCAGTTTGAGCATCCTATGCATGTTCTCTCTTATCTTGGTCAAATATGTTCTCGCAAGAAAACACAACACAGAAAGAGAGGAGGCATAGGCGCAGGTAAGGAATTGCATGATTACTCAGAATACAAAGATTCGGAACATCGCCATAATCGCTCACGTTGACCATGGTAAAACCACGTTGGTCGACGGGCTGTTCAGACAGAGCGGTATGGTCAAGGATGGCGGTCAGGACCGGATAATGGACAGCGGCGCCATCGAACGGGAGCGCGGCATCACCATCAGTGCCAAGAACTGCGCCATCTCCTGGAAGGGCGTGAAGATCAACATCATTGATACTCCCGGACACGCTGATTTCGGAGGCGAGGTGGAACGGGGCCTCTCGATGGTCGACGGTGTCGTCTTGCTGGTCGATGCAGCCGAAGGTCCACTGCCTCAGACGCGCTTCGTATTGGAGAAGGCGCTCAGGCTCAATCTCAAGCCAATCATTGTCATCAACAAGGTCGACCGTCAGGATGCCCGAAGCGCTGAGGTCCTTCAGGAGGTCTACGAACTGCTGCTGGAGCTTGCCAATGATGAGTCCCTGCTCGAAGTACCCATATTCTATGCCATAGGGAAGAGCGGCCGCTGCGGGCTCTCTGCCGATGCTCTGGGCAGTAACCTGCATCCCTTGATGGATTGCATCCTATCGTATGTCCCTGCACCGGTTTTCGACGATGAGCAACCCTTCCAGATGCTGGTCAGCGACTTGTCGTACAATGATTATCTGGGGCGGTTGGCCATCGGAAAGGTTGTGAACGGCAGTGCCTCAATCTACGACAACCTTGTCTGTGTTCAGGAAAACAATGTACATAAGGCTCTACGGGTCACCAAGCTGCAAACCTACAACGGTCCTACATTCTCAGAGACCACCTTGGTTCAGAGTGGGGATATCATTGTGCTCAGCGGTGTCGAGGATGTGCATATCGGTGATACCATCTGTACTGCAGAATTCCCCAAAGCCCTAGAGCGAATCCATATCGACGAACCCACCGTTTCGATGCAGTTTTCCAAGAATATCAGCCCGCTGGCTGGAAAGGATGGAAATCAAGTCACCTCGGCAAAAATTTGGGAACGCCTGCAGAAAGAAAGTCTTCGAAACGTTTCCATCAGGGTTGAGAAAAACGCCGATGACACGTTCAGTGTAAAAGGCCGTGGAGAATTCCAACTGGCAATCATTGTTGAACAGATGCGGCGGGAGGGGTTTGAACTCTGTGTCGGGCGTCCCCGAACGATTTTCAAGATTGATGAAAGCGGGAGAAAAACCGAGCCGGTGGAGTACTTGTATGTCGATTGCCCTGAGGAGAACAGCGGGACGGTCATGGACAAGCTTTCCAAGCGGAAGGCGCAGATGCGTGACATCACCTATACGGGGAACGGACGGGTGAAAATGAAATTTGAAATCCCCGCCCGAGGCTTGATCGGGTATCATGATGAGTTCATGACCGATACCAGGGGCAACGGGATCCTGAATACGTATATGAAGGGCTATGAGCCCTACAAGGGAGATTTCCCTGACCGCCTCAGCGGTTCGCTGATCAGCGATCGAAGCGGCAATGCCGTCGCATATGGTCTTTGGCAGCTCGAAGACCGCGGCCGATGGTTCATCGTTCCTGGAGACCCCGTGTACGAAGGTCAGGTTGTGGGAGAGCGGAATCGGGATGGCGATCTTTTGCTCAATCCCACCCGTACCAAGAAGCTGACCAATCTGCGGGCAAGCGGCAAGGATGAGGCAGTTGTGCTTACTCCCGTAAACAGACCCACCTTGGAGCAAGCCATCCAGTTCATCAAGGATGATGAGTTGGTGGAAGTCACGCCGAATGCTATCCGGATGTGCAAGAAAATCCTTGACGGACAACAGCGGAAAGTGTTTGAGAACCGCGGAGAGATTCCTCAGTATTTACTGAATAAATAAGAAATTGGAAAGGGAGCCGAAAGGCTCCCTTCTTGATGACTTGCTCAATCCTTGAGATACAGGATCACCGGGGCGTGGTCGCTTCCCTCAGTCTCTGTGTCGATGGTGCTGTCGATGATGCGGTCCTTGAGCTCCTCGCTGACAAGCCAGTAATCGATGCGCCACCCTGCATTGTTCTCGCGTGCCCTGAAACGATAGGACCACCACGAGTATATGCCTTCACGATTCGGATAGAGATAGCGGAAGGTGTCGATGAAACCGGCCTCCAACAGGTTGGTGAATTGGTTGCGCTCCTGGATTGAATATCCTGCATTCTGTTCATTGGCCTTCGGGTTCTTCAAGTCGATGCTTTGGTGGGCCACATTGAGGTCTCCGCAGATGATCACCGGCTTGATGGAGGCAAGTGAAGCAACATAGCTGCGGAACGCCTCATCCCAATCCATTCTGGTATCCAGTCGAGCCAGGGCTTCCTGGCTGTTGGGTGTATAGCAATTTACGACATAGAATTGCTCAAACTCGGCAGTGATGGTTCTTCCTTCATTGTCCAGAGGATGGCCGATGCCCCGCTCCACTGAAAGCGGCTCTTGCTTGGAGAACAGTGCTGTGCCGCTGTAACCTTTCTTCTCAGCAAAACTCCAGTAGGTATGGTACCCCTCGGCAGTCAAGGAAATTTGGTCTTCCTGTAGTTTGGTCTCCTGCAAACAGAAAATATCGGCATTGCTGTTCTGCAAATACTCCTCAAATCCTTTTTTCTGTATTGCTCTCAGGCCGTTCACATTCCAACTGACGAGTTTCATGCTTCCTCCTACATTAAAAAGACATGCATTGCTTTTGCTTCTGCGAGCACCTCTTCAGGCCACACGGATGCCTGTACTTCTCCGATATGGGCCTTTTTCAACAAGTACATGCACAGTCGGCTCTGTCCGATACCACCGCCGATTGTCTGTGGCAGCTCTCCTGAAAGCAGGCGTTTATGCCAGTAGAGATTCACCCTCTGTTGGGCGTTACGAATCTCGAGCTGCCTGAGCAAGGTTTGTTGGTCGACTCGGATACCCATCGACGAGAGTTCCATGGAATCCTGGCGAACTGCATCCCATACGATGATGTCTCCGTTCAGGCCGGTATGCTCTTCATCGCTCTTGGTCGACCAGTCGTCGTAGTCGGGAGCCCGTCCTCCATGACTGACACCATCGGCCAACGGAGAACCGATGCCGATCAAGAAAATTGCTCCGTATTTTTCAGCCAGAACTTTCTCGCGTTGTTGCGGGGAAAGCTCGGGATACTGCTTCTGTGCGTCTTCGGAATGGATGAAGGTAATCTGGTCGGGAAGCGTCGGGGGGCAGGGGGAGAACATCTCACTGACGAGGAATTCTGTTCGCTTCATTGCTGAAAAAATCTTGCGCACGACCTGTTTCAAGAATTCGAGATTTCGGTCGTGTTTGCCCATGACCAACTCCCAGTCCCACTGGTCGACGTAAATCGAGTGGATGGCATCCAGATCATCATCCGGTCGGATGGCGTTCATATCGGTATAGAGTCCTGTTCCATGCTTGAATCCCAAATCCGCCAAGGCCATGCGTTTCCACTTGGCCAGGGACTGTACGATTTCCATCTCTCGATTTTCGAGGTTTCCTATCTGGAAGCGGACCGGCCTTTCTATTCCATTCAAATCGTCATTGATACCCGATCCTCGGGGAACGAACAGTGGGCTGGTGACCCTGCTGAGCTTCAAGCCTCCGCTGAGTTCACGCTCAAATGTATCCTTGATGTACTTTATCGCTTTCTCTGTCTGCTTCTGCTCCATGGCAGGAGTATAATTTTCTGGGAAAAACCTCGGCATACAAGACTCCTTATTCGTCGAAGCATACTGTATTTTCCTAAAGAGGAAAAGCACTGGAATGAAGCTGTTTGCTATGGTAACATCGGTTTCCATGAACAACAATTTTGCACTGATCATGGTAGATATGGGCGGAGTTCTTGCACGGCATGACGACACCAGCATGGAGAAGCTCCTGCTCAAGGATTTTGGAATCGAGTCATATGGCAGTTTTGCTGAACTGAATCCAAAATTGGCCGATGTACTGCAGCAGCACAGCAAGAACGCCATCTCCGAAGAGCAGATGTGGCAGCAATTCACCCAAAAAACCGGTATTGTTGTGCCTCCTTACAAAGGTTCCCTCTGGGCGAAATACTTTCATCCCGACTTGGATATGGGCATGCATGAGCTCCTCTCAGAACTGAAGCAAAGTGGTTTGCGTGTAGTATGTGCAACCAATACCGAACCTGCGCATTATGAACATCACAAGGCAAGGGGCCACTACGCTGTATTTGATGCAGTCTATGCTTCCTGTGAAATCGGCAAGGCCAAACCTGAACCCGGGTTTTTTATTCATATCCTGGAGAGTGAACAAGTGGATGCACAAGAGGTCTTCTTCCTGGATGATAACACAACAAACTGTGAAGCAGCCGCCCGGCTCGGAATTCATGCGTACCATTACACTGATATAGCCGATTTACGTTGGACACTCTGTTATTTAGAATTGCTATAAAATCCATGCAAAACTCTATAGAAACAAATATATACGATATTGCTATTAGGCTATAACAATAAGTTTGTACACCGATAGAACTTTGTTCTGCAAATTACATAAGCTTGTTTCGTATTTTTGAGCATGGTAGCATTCGATGATAAACGGTAGATACAAGATACTACTGGAAGGGAAGACCATGCAGAAAATTGAATTCAACAAGGACTTTTTATGGGGATGCGCCACCGCAAGTTATCAGGTGGAAGGGGCCATTGACGAGGATGGAAGGAAACCCTCCATTTGGGATACTTTTTGCAACAAGGCAGGTGCAATTTTACATGGCGACGACGGCAGTACTGCCGCCGATCAATATCACCGCTACAAAGAAGACGTCCAGCTTATGAGCGATCTCAATTTTCAGGCATATCGCTTCTCCATCGCATGGCCTCGGATTATGCCAGATGGACGCGGTGCGGTAAACCAAAAAGGGTTGCAGTACTACATCAATCTCAGCAAGGAACTACACAGCAAGGGGCTCAAAGTGGTGGCAACACTCTATCATTGGGATCTGCCGCAAGCATTGCAGGATGAGGGCGGCTGGGCGGTTCGTTCCACCGCATATGCATTTGCCGAATATGCAAAGGTATGTTTTGAAGAGCTGGGACCATATGTTGATCAATGGATAACTCTCAATGAGCCGTTCTGCACTGCGTATCTCGGGTATCTGTATGGTGAGCATGCGCCTGGTATCAAGGATCAAGAACAGGCAATCAAGGCTGTTCACTATCTCAACCTGGCGCACGGCTTGGCGGTGGTCGAGTACCATAAATTAGGATTGGAGGCCCCGATCGGCACCGTGCTCAATCCAAGCCTTCCAAGGCCTGCTTCAAGAAAAGCTGACGATGAAAAGGCGGCACGGTACGCACGGGCCATCTTCACCGACGTATTCTTGCTGCCGTTGATGGGAAAAGGATATCCCCAGGAAGTGACTGAGGACATGCATATCAGTTTTCCTGTCCAGGCAGGTGATATGGAGCTTATTGCACAACCGATTGATTTCATAGGTATCAACTATTATATGGAACGGGCGGTTGTGTTTGATGAATCCAGGCTGTTCCTTCACAGGGAGGTTCCCTCATGGCAGAGAACCACCAATCAAGATTGGCCGATTGTCCCCTATGGACTGTTGCGAGTACTGAAGTACTTTGATCAGGTTACCGACGGCCTTCCCTTGTATATCACCGAGAATGGCTGTGCCAATGATGATGTTCCAATCAACGGCAGAGTCCATGACAGTTTCCGATGTGATTACATTATTGAACATCTAGCAGCCTGTAAGCAGGCAATTGATGAGGGTGTTAATCTCAAAGGCTATTTTGTTTGGTCGTTCATGGATAATTTTGAATGGGCTTGGGGCTACAGCAGACGATTCGGTATTGTCTATATTGATTATGAAACCCAACAAAGGATCCCAAAAGACAGCGCATACATGATGCGTGATTTTATAGCAGGATACTGTGAATTCTAACTGGAAATACCTATAAACAATACCAAAACCCTGTAAATCTATAAAAATTTACAGGGTATTTTTCAGTACTTTAGAATGACAATTATGGTAAATATAGATAAAATAAATATAAAATATATAAAAAAAATATCGATAAAGCATGATAATACCATCAAAACAAATAAATAAAAGAATAAAAATATATAAAAACTATATGAATATGAATAAATATTGAAGTATTTTAACATCATACTAATATGTATCATTAGTTCTGAAATAAGAATAACAAGAATAATAAAATACAATAGAAATACTATAAAATATAAAATCGTATAAATAAT
>NZ_DJGW01000111.1:5068-13317 GCF_002432845.1 Sphaerochaeta sp. UBA5836 | reverse complement strand
GTCAGCCCGCCCGCCTTTTTGGCCCTGACGGTCATCTATACCACCGGGGAGATCATCAACGCCACCAACGAGCACTTCTACGTGGCAAACAACACCCCGATCAGCCATAGGTCCCGGTTCTCTGCAATCCTTCCTATCATCATGGGGACCGGACATGCCATGGCACCGATCATCGGGGGAACCATCATCGATGCCCATTCGATGAACCTGCTTTGGATATCCACCGGCCTTGCCGCCCTGATCGGCTCGGCCGGCATGTTCATTCTCTACCTGACAGAAAAGAAAAGTCGAAACTGAACGCTTCGGGGCCTCTTTCCTAGAGCTTGGCCAACAAGGCCTCAACGGCATCCTTGGGAAAAGATTCATCTTTCGCATGCTTCACTAAAAGGTGCTTGAGCAACTGTCGTACTGCATCGCTTTGGGGGAGCATGTATCCAGCCTCACGATAACAGTCCTCTGCCATGATCCGGTTGCTCATCGCCACCGTCCTGCAAAGCTGACGGAAAACAGGGTCATCACTTTCGTCGGCCAACTTGGTTGCAAGAGCCATCTGATCGGCCTTGCTCTTGGCAAGGTCCAACAATACCGCTCTTACCGCATCGGTCTTCGGTTGCGGAGCAGGATAGTTGCCCGCAACCAGATAGATGGCATGGCTGGGACAGGCATCCACGCAAAGGCGGCAGCCGTCAAGGCACTTGGAAAAATCAATCTGGCCGTTTTCGGTGTCGGTTGCACCGGTTGGACAGATGAACAAGCAGACACAATCCTTGGTACACAGGGCGATATTTCTTGCGGCATGCATTAGACGGCCTCCTTCTGGACAGCGTGAATCTTGAAACCGGGAACCTTGCAGATCGGACAAATTTCGGGTGGCCGCTCTCCCACATATACAAAGCCGCAAATCTCGCATACCCAGACACTGGTATTCTCCAAAAGCCCTTGTTTCTGTTTCTCGTACCGTACCAACAAGCTCTTGAGCAGCTTGGAAACCTTCTCCCCCCAAACCAGCGCCCTGAGGGCTCCACGGTCAGCGGCATTGGACGCCTGCTCATTCGCTTGTGCGTACGCCTGACTCAAATCCTCGTTGATTCGATCGAGCAGCATCTGGTAGCTGGATGTCGACAGGTCGGCTTGTTTCTTATCATAAAAGGCCGCAAGCCGTCCGAACAAGGCTGCTTCCTCGCTCTTCAGCTGTTTTGAACAAGCCTTCTGCAAATTGGAGCAGAGCGCACCAAGTTCCTGGGCGGACAGTTCTCTCATGGCATCTTCCATCAGTAACCTCCTTCATGTGATACACAAGGAAGTATAGCATTGGATGACGGAAATGTGGAATTTTATGCTTGCATGCATGAATTCCTTCCTTATAGTACTGCTCACCTATCCTATTGCCCATGCAAAACCTAGAATCAGGGACCAGCGTGCATTATGCTTCCATTAAACTGAAAACTACTACCAATAGCGACTCTTCTGACAAATATCTGACATCTTCCCAATTGAAGCTGCATACTCTATCCATGGAACATTTACCGATCGGACAGGCCATCAAAGCCTTGAGACTTGCACAGAACATGACCCAGGAAGAGCTCATAGAAAAAGCCGACCTCTCGCGAAGCCAGCTCTATTACATAGAATCGGGAAAGAGAACCCCGAGGCTGCCGACGATGCAAAGCATCTGTGCAGCCCTCGAGGTCTCATTCCTCGACTTCGTACACTACGTGTATCAGTACTCGCCCACTTCCTCTACGCCAAGCATATCATCGATGGAGGCCCCAGGGGCAACCATCGGATAGACCTTGTCGTCCACGGGAATCTCACAGTCGATGACGACAGCCTCACCCAGGTCCAATGCGGCCTGGAGAATCGGCTTGGGGTCGTCTTCCCTTCGGATGCGCATCCCCTTGACGCCATAGGCTGAAGCCAGGGCAACCCAATTGATGTCGGTATCCAAGGTGGTTTCACTGTAGTGCTTGTCAAAGAACAGCGTCTGCCACTGCCTGACCATGCCCAAGGTATGGTTGTTCATCAAGAGGATGACCACCGGCAGGCGGTAGCGTGCGATGGTTGCAAGCTCGTTGCAGTTCATCCTGAACGACCCGTCCCCCGCAACATTGACCACACGGCTTTCGGGGTTGCCGACCTGCGCCCCGATGGCGGCTCCGGTCCCGTAACCCATTGTACCCAAGCCCCCGCTGGTAAGGAAGTGACCGGGCTGTACGTGCTTGAGGAACTGGGCGGCCCACATCTGGTGTTGTCCAACCTCGGTAACGATAAAGAAGTCGGGAGGAAGGACCGATTGCAGGGCCTTGAGAATCTCCTTGCTGCGAGCACTTTCGCTGTCCACACGGATGGGGTACCGCTTCTTGTACCCGGTGACTTGTTCCATCCAATCCTGGTGCAACATCGGCTTTTCAATCCGTTTGTTCAGATGCTCCAGCACCACCTTCACGTCTCCCACCACATGGCAGTAGGTCTTGATGTTCTTGTCGATTTCAGCAGGATCGACATCGATGTGGATGATTTTGGCATTCTTGGCAAAACTGCTTGCCTTGCTGACTACGCGGTCGCTGAACCGGGCCCCTATCACCACCAAAAGGTCGCAGGAGGAGACACACATGTTCGAAACTTTCGTTCCATGCATCCCCACCAGGCCGGTAAAACGGGGGCTGTACGAGTTCACCGCCCCGCAACCCATCAACGAGGTACAGGCAGGACTGTCGATGTTCTCCAGGAACCTCGACAGCTCCTCACTGGCCTTCGCCCTGATCACCCCGCCTCCGACATAACACATGGGTCTTTGGGCACTCTTGATCAAATCCAGGGCCACTTCCATGCTCTTTTCGCTGAGCCGTTCGGTCCTGGGCGCGAGCTTTTCAGGGACCTGGGGAACAAAGTCTGCGGTATGGACGGTGACATCCTTGGGGACGTCGATCAAGACCGGGCCCTGCCGGCCTTCCTGGGCAATCAAGAAGGCCTTGCGAACCGTCTTCGCCAAGTCTGCAACATCCTTGACGATGAAGTTGTGCTTGGTAATCGGCATGGTGATGCCGGTGATGTCGACTTCCTGGAAACTGTCCTTGCCCAAGAGTTGGGTGGTCACGTTTCCGGTAATCGCCACCAGGGGAACGCTGTCCATGTAGGCGGTGGCGATACCCGTTACCAGATTGGTCGCTCCCGGACCGCTGGTGGCGATGCACACCCCAACCTTGCCGGTGCTGCGGGCGTACCCGTCGGCAGCATGGCAGGCGCCTTGCTCATGACTCGTCAAAATATGGCGTATGCGCCTCTGGTTCTGGTAGAGGGCATCGTAGAGGGGGAGAACTGATCCTCCCGGGAAACCAAAAACGGTATCCACTCCCTGTTCAACCAAACACTCAATGATGATCTGGGCTCCGGTCATCTGCATGATAGGTACTCCTTATGTTCTGAAAATTGCACCGGTGGACGCACTGCTCACTTGCTTGGCATAACGGACCAAATAGCCGCTTCGGATTTCACTTTCCTTGCAAACCCAATGCTCTCTGCGCTTGGCAAGCACCGCATCATCAACCAATACATCCAAGGTTCCCTTGGGAATGTCGATCCTGATCCTGTCCCCTTCCTCGACCAACCCAATCGGACCGCCCTCGGCAGCCTCAGGGCTTACATGGCCGATGGAGGCGCCCCGGGTGGCTCCGCTGAAGCGGCCATCGGTGAGCAGGGCGACATCCTTGTCCAATCCCATTCCGGCAATGGCGCTGGTGGGACTGAGCATTTCACGCATGCCCGGCCCTCCCTTGGGCCCCTCATAGCGGATGACGATGACATCACCGGCCTTGATGCTGCCACTGAAGATTGCCTTGATGGTCTCCTCTTCACTGTCGAAAACCCGGGCGGGGCCTTCGTGCACCAGCATCTTCTCATCGACGGCGCTGCGCTTGACCACCGCCCCGTCGGGTGCCAGGTTTCCTCTCAGCACTGCAATGCCGCCTACCGGGGAGTACGGCTTTTCAATGCTCCGTATCACCTCATGGTCGTAGACGACAGCCTCTTGGTAGAGCTCTCCGATCGTCCTGCCGCTGACGGTGGGAAGCGAAGGGTTGAGCAAGCCGGCTCTCCCCAGCTCATGCATCACGGCAAGCACTCCGCCGGCTTCATAGAGGTCCTCGATATGGTGCTCTCCGGCAGGAGCCAGATGGCAGAGATTCGGGACCTTCGCGCTGATCTCGTTGGCCATGAAAATATCCAGGGCTACATTCGCCTCATGGGCGATGGCCGGAAGGTGGAGCATGGTATTGGTGCTGCATCCGAGGGCCATATCGACGGCCATGGCATTGGCAAAGGCCTCCTTGGTCATGATATCCAACGGACGGACATTCTGCTTGAGCAGCTCCATGACCTGATACCCCGCCTCCTTGGCCAAGCGATCGCGGGCGCTGTAGACGGCAGGAATGGTACCATTGCCGGGCAGCCCCATACCGATGGCTTCGGTCAGGCAGTTCATGCTGTTTGCGGTAAACATGCCGCTGCACGATCCACACGTCGGACAGGCATTGTCCTCATAGGCAAGCAGTTCCTCATCGGTGAGCAGACCGGCTGCGTGGGAGCCTACTTTCTCGAACATTACCGAAAGGCTGGTCCTGCAGGATTTCTCCCCGGGGATTTTCCCGGCGAGCATGGGACCGCCGGAAACAAAAATCGAGGGGATGTTGATGCGTGCCGCTGCCATGAGCATGCCCGGCACGATCTTGTCACAGTTGGGGACGAACACCAAGGCATCAAAGGGATGGGCGGTCGCCATGATCTCGATGGAGTCGGCAATGAGCTCGCGGCTGGCCAGCGAATACTTCATGCCGGTATGACCCATGGCGATACCGTCACAGACACCGATGACGGGAAACGATACAGGGTTTCCCCCTGCCTGCCGCACCCCGGCTTTCACGGCATCCACAATCCTGTTGAGGTGGATGTGGCCGGGAATGATTTCATTCGCTCCACTGACTATGCCGATGATCGGCATGTGGATTTCCCGGTCGGTCCATCCCAAGGCTTTCATCAACGACCGATGGGGACTCCTCTCGGCTCCCTCGGTCATCTGTGCTGAACGCTGCTTTGTAGTGTCCATCCTCTTCCTCCTCCTTTACAGGGACTGGGCGATCAACGATCCCATCTCGTTCGTACCAATTTTCTTCATACCCGGTGTATAAATGTCGGCGGTACGATATCCTAAATCCAACACCTTCGAGACAGCATTCTCAATGCAATCGGCTTCAGCTTGGAGACCGAAACTGTAGCGCAGCATCATGGCCACCGACAGGATGGTGGCTATCGGATTGGCCAGGTCCTTGCCGGCGATATCGGGTGCGCTGCCATGAATCGGCTCGTACATGCCAAAACTGTCCTCCCTCAGCGATGCCGAGGGAAGCATGCCGATGGAGCCGGTGATCTGGCTGGCCTCATCGCTGAGAATATCGCCGAACATGTTTTCGGTCACGATCACATCGAACTGCCTGGGATTGCGGACCAGCTGCATGGCAGCATTGTCCACATACAGATGGCTCACCTGGACATCGGGATAGTCCGCCTGAACGTACTTCACAATCTCGCGCCACAGCTGGCTGGTGTTCAGGATGTTGGCCTTGTCCACACTGCACAGCCGCTTCGATCGCTTTTGAGCGATCTCGAACGCCTTGCGTACAATCCGCTCAATCTCGGCCCTTGTATACGCCATGGTATCATATGCCGCATCCTCGGTTCTTCCGCGTTCGCCGAAATAGACGCCCCCGGTAAGTTCGCGCACCACCATCAGGTCCAAGCCCTCGCCGATGATCTCAGCCTTCAGGGGGCATGCATCAGCAAGTTGCTTGTACAGGATGGCAGGGCGGAGGTTGCAGAACAAACCCAGGCCGCCGCGCAACCCGAGCAGGGCTTTCTCAGGCCTGAGATTGCTTGCCAGAGTATCCCACTTGGGCCCGCCGACCGCTCCCAACAATACGCTGTCGCTGTTTTTGCAACCAGAGAGCGTCTCTTCAGGAAGGGGTATGCCGAATGCATCGAGTGCGGCTCCCCCCGCCAGGTAGCTGGATGTGGTGAAGGTATGACCGAACTTCGCCCCTACGGCGTCAAGCACCTTCAAGGCCTCCCTGACGATATCGGGCCCGATACCATCGCCGCTCACCACCGCTATATGCTTGTTCATGCCTGCTTCCCCCTGTTTGCGATATACCCCGCCAACCCGCCGTTTGCAATCAGGTCCTGCATGAAAGGAGGAAAAGGCTCGCTCTGGAACACAGAGCCGGTGGTGACATTGGTGATCGTGCCGGTGGAGAAATCCACGCTGACCACATCACCTGCCTTGATGCCGTCGCAAGCCTCGGGGCACTCCAGGATGGGAAGGCCGATGTTGATGGCATTGCGGTAGAAAATTCGGGCGAAGGTGCGGGCGATGACACAGCTTATGCCGCTCTCCTTGATGGCGATCGGAGCATGCTCACGACTCGAGCCGCAGCCGAAGTTCTTGTCGGCCACCATGATGTCGCCCTTTTTCACCTGCTTGATGAAGGTCTGGTCGAGATCCTCCATGCAGTGCTGAGCCAGCTCCTTGTGATTCGAAGTATTGAGATAGCGAGCCGGGATGATGACATCGGTGTCGACATTATCCCCGTATCTGAAAACATTTCCTTGTACCTGCATCCTAAGCCTCCATAACCTTGTTCGGGTCGGCGATGTACCCGGCGACAGCACTGGCGGCAGCCACTGCAGGGCTTGCCAGATAGACTTCACTCTTCACGTGTCCCATTCTCCCCACAAAGTTGCGGTTGGTCGTGCTCACCGCCCGCTCACCTTCTGCCAGGATGCCCATGTGGCCCCCCAAGCAAGGGCCGCAGGTGGGAGTCGAGACAGCACAGCCGCTGTCCACAAAAATATCGAACAGGCCTTCATTCATCGCCTGCTTCCAGATTTTTTGCGTGGCAGGGAAGATGAGGGCGCGTACGTGCTTGGCGACCTTCCTTCCCTTCAGAATCGCGGCGGCCTGCCTGAGGTCGCTGATGTGGCCGTTGGTGCACGAGCCGATGACAACCTGGTCGATCCTCACCTCGCCCACCTCGTCGATGGTGCGGGTATTGGAGGGAAGGTGGGGGAAGCTGACCGTGCTCTTGATCGAAGCGAGATCGATGTCATAGACCGCCTCATAGGTGGCATCGGCATCGGCTTCATAGATTACCGGCTCTTTGGGGCAGTGTTCCTTCAAGTAGGCAAGAGCAACCTCGTCCACGGGGAAAATGCCGTTCTTCGCACCGGCTTCGATGGCCATGTTTGCCACGGTGAAACGGTCGTCGATGGTCAGGTTTGCAACACCTTCGCCGGTGAACTCCATACTCTGATACAAGGCCCCATCCACACCGATCATGCCGATGATGTGGAGGATCAAATCCTTGCCGCTGACATAGGGGGCGAACGTGCCGCTCAGATTGAACTTCAGGGCGGAGGGAACCTTGAACCAAGCCTGGCCGGTTGCCATGCCCGAGGCCATATCCGTCGATCCCACACCGGTGGAGAAAGCCCCGAGGGCTCCGTAGGTGCAGGTGTGGCTGTCGGCTCCGATTACCAGATCGCCTGCCCCCACCAAGCCTTTCTCGGGCAGCAGGGCGTGCTCGATGCCCATCCGACCGACATCGAAGTAGTTGGTGATCTCATGGTCATTGGCAAAACTGCGCAGGCATTTGCACTGTTCGGCTGCCTTGATGTCCTTGTTCGGGGAGAAGTGGTCGGGAACCAGAGCCACCTTGTCCTTGTCGAACACAGTCTCCTTGCCGAACTTCGGGAACTCGTTGATGGCCACCGGAGCGGTAATATCGTTGCCCAGCACCATGTCCAAATTTGCCATGATCAACTGGCCTGCACGTACAGACTCCAGATTGGCATGGTGGGCCAGGATCTTCTGCGTCATCGTCATACCCATAGGGGAACTCTCCTTACTCTCATTCGCCCGATGGCTCTACGCCATCTGCGATTAATTTGTACTCTATACTATCACTGAGGGCAAACCAGCTTGCCTCGATGATGTCCTTGCTCACCCCGATGGTGGACCAGCTTTCCTCTCCGTCCGTCGATTCTATGAGAACCCTGACTTTGGAGGCTGTGGCCCCGGCCGAGTCGAGGACTCGTACCTTGTAGTCGGTGAGGTGAACACTCTTGAGCGTCGGATAGAACTGCTCAAGAACCTTGCGCAATGCACGGTCGAGGGCGTTGACCGGGCCTTCGCCTTCGGC
>NZ_DJGW01000111.1:4408-4990 GCF_002432845.1 Sphaerochaeta sp. UBA5836 | reverse complement strand
GCGGATCGGCATAGGGGCTGCTGCCGATGGTTTGGTAGTGCACCAGGCTGAAATAGGGACGGTACATCTTCAAATGCCGCCTGATGACCAAGTCAAAGGAGCTTTCAGCACCTTCGAACTGATACCCTTCAGATTCAAGGCGCTTCAGTTCATCCATCAAGCTCACCGTTACCGGATCGTCCTTGTCCAGGTTGGGAGCTATGCGGGCGATGCGCTTCAGCATCAGGGCCCTGCCTGCCACCTCGCTCATCAAGAGCCTGCGTTCATTGCCTACTACCATCGGGTCGATGTGCTCAAACGATTGCGGGTTCTTCTGCACGCCGTCGATATGCATGCCGCCCTTGTGGGCGAACGCACTCTTGCCGATGAAGGGGGCGCTCCCCGAAATTCGTACGTTGGCAATTTCTGCAACCCGGCGGCAGATGCCGGTAAGCCGTTCGGGGCTTTCGCCGCAGAGGCAGTCGAATCCCAGCTTGGCTCCCAGAATTCCTGCAACGGAAGCGAGGTTTGCATTGCCGCATCGCTCGCCGAATCCCAAAAGAGTGCCTTGCACCTGCGTCACACCGGCCTGGACTGCAGCAA
>NZ_DJGW01000111.1:1432-4353 GCF_002432845.1 Sphaerochaeta sp. UBA5836 | reverse complement strand
CAACATCGGGAAACAAGGCTATGGTCTCTTCCGTGATACGTCTGACATCGGAAGGAATCATGCCGCCGCGGGTTTCACACAAAACCAAGGTGGTGGCCCCTCCTGCAAGGGCCGCTCTCAAGGAAGCAATGGCGTACTCCTTGTTTGCAAGATAGCCGTCGAAGTAATGCTCTGCATCGAAGAAAACCTCTGACCCGCTTTCGGTGATGAAACGGATCGAATCCTCGATCATCGCAAGGTTCTCCTCCAGCGTGGTGCGGATGATGTCGGTCACATGAAAATCCCAGCTCTTGCCGAAGATGGCGACATAGGAGGTTCCTGCACGCACCAGACTCTTGAGGTTCGGATCGTCCTCGGCCTTGGTGTTTCTGCGGCGCGTCGACCCGAAGGCGACCAGCTTGGCATGCTTCAGGTTCAAATCCTTGGAACGGAAGAAAAATTCCAGATCCTTGGGGTTGGACCCCGGGTTGCCAGCCTCGATGTACTCCACTCCAAGGGTGTCGAGAGCCTCGACGATCTTCAGCTTGTCCTCAACGGAGAAGCTGATCCCCTCGGCCTGGCTGCCGTCCCGCAGGGTGGAATCGAACAAGGATATCTTACGCATCACCTCTCTCCTTTCTCTTGTCGGAGTGGGAGCTGAGCATGTCATTGTCAAAATTCGGCGGAGTGGTAGGTTTGAGATTCCCGGTCGAGGGTTTCATCGTTTCGTCCAGCATGCGGTTCACCGCAGCAAGACAGGAGAGGATGGAGGCCTCTATCACGTCGGTACTCACCCCCCTGCCCCGATAGATGCCATGGCCGTCGCTGATCTTCACAAAGACTTCGCCCAAGGCGTCACGGTGCTCGGTCACCGCCTGCAGGCTGTAATCCTCCAGGCTGAAGGGATGACGGATGATCTTCTCCACCGCCCTCAGTGAAGCATAGACAGGGCCTGTGCCGCAGGCCACTTCCTGGTACTTCTTATCACCCTTGCGCAAGGTCACGCAGGCGGTGCTGGTCATCATGTTGCCGCTGTTCACTACGAAGCTGTCCAGCTCCCAGATGATCGGCGAACTCTGGCTTGCATTTTCCACCAGAGCGATGATGTCGCGGTCGGTGATGGTTTTCTTTCGGTCGGCAAGATTCTTGAATTCAGCGAAGAGACTCTTCACTTCTTCCTTGCCCAGGGTGTAGCCCAAATCGACAAGACGCTTCTCAAATGCGTGCTGGCCGCTGTGCTTGCCGAGCACCAGGCTGGTGTTCATCACCCCTACGCTTTCGGGGGTCATGATCTCGTAGGTGAGGCTGTTGGCCATCATGCCGTGCTGGTGAATGCCGCTTTCGTGGGCGAAGGCGTTTGCACCGACAATCGCTTTGGAAGGATTGGGTTTTACGCCGGTTATCTGGGTAAGCAGCCTTGATGAGCGGATTATCTCCTCGGTCTTGATGTTGTAGGTGAAGGGATACTCGTCGCTGCGGGTGCGGATGCCCATCACCAACTCTTCCATGGCGGCGTTGCCGGCCCTCTCGCCGATTCCGCATACCGTACACTCGGCCTGCCTTGCTCCGGCTTTCAGTCCGGCAAGGCTGTTGGCGACGGCCAAGCCAAGGTCGTTGTGACAGTGAACGGCGATGATCGCCTTGTCGATGTTGGGCACCTTGTTCATTACGGCTCCCACCATGCGCGTCATGTCATCGGGGGTGGCGTAGCCGACCGTATCAGGCAGGTTGACCACATTGGCCCCCGCCTTGATCACCTCCTCGACAACCTTGCACAGGTAGTCGAGGTCGGTCCGGGTTGCGTCCTCGAGCGAGAACTCCACATCGTCATTGAGATTGCGTGCATACGAGACCATGGCCTTGGCTTTGGCCAGGGCATCCTCGCGGCTCATCTTCAGTTTGTACTGCAGATGGAGGTCGCTGGTGGCCAGAAAGGTATGGATTCTAGGCCGTTTGGCAAACTTTACCGCCTCCCATGCAGCATCGATATCCTTTTCAAGAGCGCGGGAGAGGGAGGCGACCACGGTCTGCTTGAGCTCCCTGCTGATCGCCTGCACGCTTGCAAAATCGCCGGGGGACGCTATGGCAAACCCAGCTTCTAGAATATCCACACCGAGAGCCTCAAGCTGGAGGGCCATGCGAATTTTTTCGTCAAGGTTCATGCTGTAGCCAGGAGCCTGTTCGCCGTCTCTAAGGGTGGTATCGAAGATGTAGATTCTCTCTTTTTCCATAGTGTCCTTCCCGGTATTATAAAGTTTTGTACGTTATTTCTTCAGCCAGCTCATCAGGGAGCGCAGCTTCTGTCCGGTCTTCTCCAACAGGCTTTCACTCTCGATTCTCTTCTTTGCATTGAAATACGGCCTGTTGACTTGGTTCTCCAACAGCCAGTTGCGGGCGAAGGTGCCTTCCTGGATATCGGTAAGTACGTTCTTCATCGCCTTCTTGGTGTCTTCGGTGATGATCTTGCCTCCGGTGATGTAGTCGCCGTACTCGGCGGTATCACTGATGGAGTAGCGCATGTAGGACAGTCCGCCCTGGTTGATGAGGTCTACGATCAGCTTCATCTCGTGGCAGCACTCGAAGTATGCCATCTCAGGCTGGTAGCCAGCTTCGACAAGGGTATCGAATCCTGCTTTGATCAGGGCGGAAACACCACCGCAGAGGACGGCCTGCTCACCGAAGAGGTCGGTTTCGGTCTCTTCCTTGAAAGAAGTCTCAAAAATTCCGGCACGCCCGGCACCGAGGCCCTTCGCATAGGCAAGAGCGATGTCGCGCGAATCCCCGCTGGGGTCCTGATGGATGGCGATCAGGGAGGGAACCCCCTTGCCTTCCTGGAACTGGGAACGAACCGTATGACCGGGACCCTTGGGAGCGATCATGATGACGTTCACATCGGCCGGGGGCTTGATCTGTCCGAAATGGATGTTGAAACCGTGGGCGAA
>NZ_DJGW01000111.1:0-1366 GCF_002432845.1 Sphaerochaeta sp. UBA5836 | reverse complement strand
ACGGTCGCAACCTGGAGTCCCGCCTCTTCTGCAATTGCCCAACTCTTGGAGCCCTTGTACAAGCCGACGACCACATCCACCCCGCTCTCATGCAGGTTCAGTGCGTGTGCGTGTCCCTGGCTGCCGTATCCGATGATGGCAACCTTCTTTCCATCAAGCTTTTGGAGATCTGCCTGTGAATCATAATACATTGTACTCATTGCTTCCTTTCCTTCGGCCCACCGGCCTTGTTATGGTAAGCGCCCCTGGGGCGTTGCGTTCAAACTTCATCGTCCTCGCTGTAGCTGATCGAGCTGAGTGCTCTCGAGCCTCGTTCGAGGGCGGTAATACCCGTCCTTGCCAGCTCCACAATGCCGAAGGGCATCATCAGATCGAGAAAGGATTGGATTTTATCCAAGCTTCCGGTCATCTCAAGAGAGACTGTGGAAGCGGTGACATCGATGATCTTCGCCTTGAAAATCTGGGCCAGCTCCACCACCTGCGAGCGGCTTTCACCCTTGGTGGAGACCTTGACCATGACCAGCTCGCGCTGCAGGCTCCGCGTCTGAGTCATTTCATACACCCGCTTGACGTCGATGAGCTTGCCCACCTGCTTCTTGATCTGCTCGACAACCGGGCGGTCGCCGCTGACCACGATGGTGATTCGGCTGACTTCCTCGTTTTCCGTCTCACCGACCGACAAGCTGTCGATATTGTAGCCTCTTCGGGAGAAAAGGGAAACGACGCGCATCAAAACACCGGGTTGGTTGTTTACCAGGATGGCCAGTGTGTAGCGGTTTTCTGTAGTATTCATGTGATGTTTCTCTCCTTCGTATGATGCTTGGGTATAAGCGATTGCTCCCCAGGCTTCGATTGGGGGCTCTTCGTCCACGGTCCATGCAGGTATATCACTCTGCAGCCGTGGTCAGAGAATAATTAGGCTTACTACGATAATTAGGAGGGTGATGAGTGAGATGAGGGGGAGGAGGATGGTGCGTACAAGAAGCAGGGATAGAGCGGCATGTGAAGCATCGGATGTGCCAAAACAGAACTGAGAGCAGCCCTGCATTTTCCATTTCCTCTCTGTTGTCCGGTGCATTGCCTGCACCTGCTTGGTGAACGCGTTCACGATACTCTCCTCAATGAGCGGCGATGAGCCGTTTCTTGTTTGTAGCTCTCTTTTGGGATTTCTGTCAACCCTTTATACAAAAAACAGTATGTTTATGCAGTAAAAATTCCTATAAGTAGAAGTTCTTGCTCTCACCATCCATTGCAGATACACTGCAGGCATGGACAGCACACCCAGCTTCTGGAGAAAACGAACGCTCTTCGGAAGACTCCTCATTTACTTTCTGATCGTCCTCATCGTACCGCTCGGCCTCTTTTC
>NZ_DJGW01000112.1:3366-3523 GCF_002432845.1 Sphaerochaeta sp. UBA5836 | reverse complement strand
ATGATCCCCAGTCCGATGAATCCTATCTTCATGCAGGAACTCCTTGTTATACAGTCAGGATTGCCCTGATTCTCGATGCGACATCCTCGCTCTCAAGACCGTAGTGCTTGAGCAGGATGGTGTAATTCTCCGCCGACGTACCGTACCGGTCGTCCAC
>NZ_DJGW01000112.1:0-3303 GCF_002432845.1 Sphaerochaeta sp. UBA5836 | reverse complement strand
CCGAGCCCGCCGATGATGCTGTGCTCTTCGGCAGTCACCACCGCCTTGACCCCTTCACAGAAACCCAGAAGCGCTTCGGTATCGAGCGGCTTGATGGTGCTGACGTTGACCACCCTGACGCTGATTCCTTCCTGTTCAAGCTGCCTGGCAGCCTGCATGGACTGCTGGACCATGATGCCGGTGGCAAAAACCACCACATCCTTGCCTTCGACGACCTGTGTCATCTTGCCGATGTGATACTCGGCATCGGGATTGGTGACCACCGGCAGGTCGTTGCGGTTGATGCGGATGTACATCGGCCCCTTTGACTCTACCATCGCCTTGACCATCTGTTCGGTCTCCACTGCATCACAAGGAGATAGCACGGTCATGTGCGGCAGCACCTGCATCAGGGCGATGTCGTCGATGCTCTGGTGCGTCTTGCCGTCGCCGAAGTCGGAAAGACCCGCGCTCGAACCACAAATCTTCACATTCAGGCTTGCAATGGTAATCGAAGAGCGGATCTGGTCGTAGGCACGGCCGGAAGCAAAGACGGCAAAGGAGTTGATGAACGGGATCTTGCCGGTAAGCGAAAGGCCTGCGGCAACGCTGGCCATGTTCTGCTCGGCGATTCCCATCTGGAAATACCGCTCGGGATACATATTCCCAAACAGGCTGGACATAGTCGAATTGCCCAAGTCGGCTTCGAGCATCACGATATCGGTGTTCTTCTCACCCAGTTCGACGAGAGTCTCGCCGTAGGTTTTTCTCAAGCTGTCGCTGGTTCTCATGCCTCTACCTCCCGCTTCATGTTCTCGATGCACTGCCATGCAATCTTGTACTCTTCTTCATTCATGGCAGCATTGTGATACTTCGCCTTTCCTTCAGCGAACGGGAAGCACTTGCCCTTGATCGTATGGGCAAGGATTGCCGTCGGTCCTTGTGTATAGGCTTTTGCTGCATCAAGGGCACCCAGCACCTGCACCATGTCGTGCCCGTCAATCTCGATGACATTCCATCCGAAGGCCTTCCACTTCTCTACCAGGTTTTCAATTGGGAAAGTCTCGGCAGTCGTGCTGGTTGCCTGCACACCGTTCCAGTCGATGACGGCCGTCAGGTTGCTTGCCTTGTAGACTGCAGCGGCCATCGCGGCCTCCCAAATCTGGCCTTCGGCAAGTTCGCCGTCACCCAGGATTGCGTACACGCGGCTTTTGCTTCCATCGAGCCTGAGGCCCAGGGCGACGCCCAGGGAGACCGAAAGACCCTGTCCAAGCGAGCCGGTTACCGCTTCGATGCCGGGTGTCTTGTCCATGTCGGGGTGCCCCTGCAGGATTCCGGTGAAGGTTTTCACCTTTCCCAGCTCGCTGCGGTCAAAGTAACCCAGCTCGGCCAGGCATGCGTACTGCACCAGCACCGCATGGCCCTTGCTCATGATCAGGCGGTCGCGGCTTGGATCCTTGGGATCGTTGCGGTTGATTCTCATCGTATGAAAATAGAGGGCGGCCATCACATCGGCTATCGAGCTGCTGCCGCCGAGATGTCCCACTTTTCCAGGGGGTATCATCTCAAGGATGTTGGCGCGTACCTGAATCGCCTTGCGTTTCAGCTCCCTCACGAGTTCTTCTGAATATTCCATGGTATTCTCCTACCTAANNAACGATGCTTCGTCACTTGCAAGGTACCATACTGCATTAGCCACATCCCTGGTGGTTGCTAGGCGGCCGAGTGGAACCTCGTCCAGCCGCTGCTGTTTCTTTACCGGATCCTTGAACATCTCCTGCACCAAGGGGGTGTCCACCGTACTCGGATGAATCGAGTTGCAGCGGATGTTCTCATGGCCGTAGCGGCTTGCGATCGCCTTGGTCAGCAGCGTCACCGCTCCCTTGGTCGTCGTGTACGCCTCGGGGGTGTAGCGGTGGCCGATGAGGCCGCACACCGAAGAAGTGTTGATGATCGCCCCGCCGCCCTGCTTCCGCATGACTGGCAGCACATACTTGGTTCCGAGGAATACACTGCCGACATTGACAGCCATCATGGTGTTGAACTCGGAGAAGTTCATCTCCTCGATGGGTTTTCGGATATTGATGCCTGCATTGTTCACCAGCACATCGATGCGGCCTTCTCTATCGACAATCCGAGCAACAACATCCTGCCAAGCTTCCTCGCTGGTAAGGTCCAGCTTGAGAAAGGCGGCGCTGTAGGAGAGCTTTTTCATACGCTTCTCGAGCTCCTCTCCCTTCTGGACGTCCAGATCCAGGATGTAGAGCTTTGCCCCGTTTTCACACAGCAGCTGAACCATCTCCGCTCCCAATCCACCGGCTCCGCCGGTTACCAGGATGACTTTATTTCGTACATTCACACCCGTTCTCCTTCTTCTCAGGCGGCGCTTATGCTGCCGTCACCCTTTTGCAATCTGCTGTTCTTGATGCCTACGAAAAGGATCCAAACAATTGCGACCATCAGAACAATACCCACCGGCCGTCCCAGCAGAGGGATGATCGATCCTTGTCCCTGCATCAGTGCCTGGCGGAAGCTGATGTCGGCCGTGGGGCCAAGAATGATGCCGAGCACCAGCGGTGCCATCGGGTAGTTGAGCTTGCGCAAAATGTATCCCAGGATACCGAATACGAACATGACCGCGATGTCAAAGGTGTTCACGTTGCCCGCATAGGCACCGATGACGGTCAAGGGAACGATGATCGGCATCAGGATCTTTCGGTTGATTTTCAAAATCCTTACCATCGGTTTGACCAAAAGCAGACCGAAAACCACCATGGAGACCGTTGCAATGATCAAGGTAATTGCCGTCAGATAGAGGAAGTCCGGAGACTCCAGGGCCAACATCGGACCGGGTTTGATCCCGTGCAGCCAGATGGCGGCAAGGTACATGGCAGCCGGTGGGGAGCCGGGGATGGCGAGGGTGAGCAGGGGAATCATGGCACCACCGATACACGCATTGTTCGCCGTCTCGGCCGAGGCCACGCCTTCGTAGCAACCCTTTCCAAACAGATGTCCTTTCTTGCTCCGTCGCTTGCCGACATCATAGGAAACCCAGGCGGCGATATCCTCACCTGCTCCGGGAACCGCTCCGATACCGCAGCCGATCAAACCGGAACGGACTGCCGTATGGACGATGTCCTTGACAATCTCCTTGTTTGGAAACACACGTCCCAGCTGGCTCTCTATGGAGTAAGGCACATCCTCCTGCAGAACGGAAAGGATTTCAGAAATGCCGAACACACCGATGAGTGCTGGAATCAAGGAGATACCGCCCATGAGGCTGTAGCTGCCATAGGTGAACCGCGGGTAGGCGTATACGGCGTC
>NZ_DJGW01000024.1:0-4409 GCF_002432845.1 Sphaerochaeta sp. UBA5836 | reverse complement strand
GTGAGCGGCAAGCTC
This sequence comes from Sphaerochaeta sp. UBA5836, assembly GCF_002432845.1. Lineage (NCBI taxonomy): Bacteria > Pseudomonadati > Spirochaetota > Spirochaetia > Spirochaetales > Sphaerochaetaceae > Sphaerochaeta > Sphaerochaeta sp. UBA5836. The sequence continues at coordinate 4,394 of NZ_DJGW01000024.1, read as the reverse complement.
GTAGACCGCCCTGATCTGATCCTTGCCGAGCACCATCACATCACCAAGGGTGCGCTTGCCCCAGAAGGTGGCTTTCACCGTCATCTCCTCGATTTGGTCCTCGGTAGGTTGGATGCCGAGCTCGGCAAAGTTTGTCGGCATGTCGATGCTTCTGAAGAAGCGGCGCATGGCCTCTATGGTTGCAAGGGCGTCTGCTTTGGCATCGGTGCTGCCTGCAAGACCCAGGACGTTCCGACCGAAGCGTGCAAAGCGCTCGGGAGCCTCCTGGTAGACATACTTGGCCCATGAGATCCAGATCGCCGACAGCCCCGCACCATGGGCGACATCAAACATGCCTCCCATCTCGTGTTCCAACTGATGAGGAGCCCAGTCGCCTCTTTGGCTGTGCCCGCAACCCATCAGGCCGTTATGCGAGAGGCTGCTTGCCCACATCAGGGTGGCCCTGGCATCGTAGTCCCGGCCATCCTGCTTAAGCTTGGTTGCAGCCTCCATGACGGAGCGCAAAAGCGCCTCAGCCATCTGGTCGGTGAGGTCCATGGTTGAACCCTTGACAAAATAGCGCTCGATGGTATGCATCATGATGTCGACTGCACCGCTCATGGTCTGGTATTCAGGCAGGGTATAGGTCAGCTCCGGATTCATGATGGCAAACCTGCAACGCGAAGAATCGTGGTTGGCACCACGTTTCAGATTCCCATCCTCGTTGGTGATGACCGAAGAGTTGCTCATTTCACTGCCGGCGGCGGCAATGGTCAAAACAGCACCAACAGGATAGCATCCTTGGATCTGACGGGTCTGGTCGTAGAAGTCCCACACCTCGCCACCGTGATACAAGCCATAGCCGATGGCTTTGGCAGAGTCGATGACCGAGCCTCCGCCGACTGCCAGAATAAAGTCCACTCCTTCCTGTTTGCAGAGCTCGATGCCCTCATGGACTTTGCTCAACCTGGGGTTCGGTACGACACCTCCCAGCGTGACATAATCGATTCCCTGCTTGGCAAGGGATGTGGTTACTCTCTCAAGCAATCCTGATTTTTTCGCGCTTTCCGATCCATAATGGACCAAGACTTTCTTGCAGCCCTCGTTGGCAACCAGGGAACCTACTTGTGATTCAGTATTCTTTCCGAATATGACTTTTGTCGGGGTATAGTACGTAAAATCCGATATCATGCAATCCTCCGTTAGTATCCGATACTCTCACCGACGATGAGTACTTTCATTCTTCCCTCGATCTGCTGATGGGAAAAAACAACATAGTTGGAACAGATGGTGTGCTCGCAGGCGCCTGCTGGCAAAGCCATCAGGTGTCTGTCATCACAGGCGGTATTGATGCACTTTCCGTTTTCGGTGCAAAATGTTCCGGTGGAAAGGCGCGTGGCATTTGCAGGGGCTGCGATATTTTTCACCCGCAGAATGGCGCTGATGAGATCAGGTACGATTTTGTCCCATGACACAACCAGTATAACCTGCTTCGGACCATAGAGCATGGCAGAAACCCGGTTGGATCTTCCGTCGACGCAGTAAACTTCCCCGTGCTCCGTAAGTGCATTGGCACTGCTGAGGTAGGTATCGACAGTGAAGCTTTTCAGAAAAACCTCGTCGAGCTCCTCTTTGGTAATCCCTTTCTTGTACCGGTCGTAAAAGACATACGAACCACTTCGCAGATGATTGAGCACTCCGGTCTCATCAAGGGTAACCGAACCGCCCACCGCTACGCTCTGACCGTGTTTCATCAAGGAAGCTACCGTGGGGACGACCTCCTCTCTTGAGGAAACGAAGCGGGCTTCGATATTGTTTTTTGCAAGTGATTTGATGGTTCGTTCAACTTGCAGCATTTTGATTGATCTCTTGTGTGTATCCATTGCCAATTTCCCTTTTCCTTAGGATACTCAATCCACTGACTCTACGCAAGCTCACGTGGATTTGGAAAATAAGTTGCATTGAACGGCTATCAATCGTATCTTTGAAGGTAGGAGTCAACACATGCATATAACTTTCTTCGGAGCAGCACAGCAGGTGACCGGCAGTTGTACGATGGTACAGGTCAATGGAAAGTATCTCTTGATAGATTGCGGTCTCCCACAGGGAAACGATGAGCGTGAGGTGGGATTGGACTTGCCTTTTCGCGCAGATGCCATCGACTATGTATTTCTCACCCATGCCCATATCGACCATACCGGGCGTATTCCCCTCTTGGTGAAAGAGGGTTTCAAGGGAAAGATTTTTGCCACATCTGCGACAGCTCAGTTGTGTGAGATCATGTTGGCAGACAGCGGCCATATCCAGGAGATGGAAGCGGAGTGGAAGAGTCGCAAGGCTGTTCGGGCGGGGAAAAAGGGCGTCGAACCGCTCTATACTGTCGAAGACGCTCAAAACGCCATGCAGTTTTTCGAAAGTTGCGTCTATGACGAAATCTGTGATATCGACGAGGGCATCAAGGTTCGGTTCAACGATGCAGGACACCTGCTCGGATCCTCTTCCATCGAGTTGTGGCTGAAAGAGGGTAAAGAGCGGCGCAAGTTGGTCTTTTCCGGCGATATCGGCAATTTCGACCAACCCTTGATCAAGGACCCCGACTATATCGACGAAGCCGATTTTGTCGTTATGGAATCCACCTATGGAAACAGGGTGCACAAGAAGCCGGAAAACGCTGTGGGAAACAGCGTTCCCACCCATATTCGGGCACAGGAGCTTGCCGATATTGTGGAGCGGACCTTCAAGCGGGGAGGGAACGTCATAATTCCTTCCTTCGCCGTAGGCAGGACCCAGGAGCTCCTCTACCTATTGAGAGTGGTCATTGAGAATAAGCTGTGTCCCACCATTGGAGACATTCCGGTTTTCGTAGACAGCCCGCTCTCAGTGAAGGCTACTCACGTATTTGCAGGCAACTTGTTCGGCTATATGGATGAGGAGACCATGGAGCTTGTGAACAAGGGAATAAATCCGATTTTGTTTCCCTCCTTGGTAACCATTACCGATGTAGCTGACTCGATAGCCTTGAACAAGCGAAAGGAGAGTTGTGTCATCATCAGCTCCAGCGGCATGTGTGAAGCAGGAAGGATCAAGCACCATCTCAAGCATAATCTCTTCAGGAAGGAGTGTACGGTTCTGTTCAGCGGATATCAGGCAGCGGGGACCCTGGGGCGATCGATTCTCGATGGAGCCAGGCATGTAACCATTTTTGGTGAGCAGATCGATGTACGCTGTGAGGTGTGTGAGCTGCATGGCATCAGCGGTCACGCTGACCAAGAGGGCTTGGTCAAGTGGCTTACTTCATTCAAGAAGGAGCCGAGAAGGGCGTTCATTGTCCATGGGGATAAGGAAGTAGCTCCCTGGTTTGCTTCATTTGTGACACGGACGCTGCATATCAAGGCGTATGCGCCTTCACCGATGGAACGGCTGGACTTGCTGGATGAGGCTTCACTCCCCATTGCTGCAGCAGTGGACGACAAGGTGGTTCCTTACATCAGGGAGCTGCGTGAAGCGTTGGAAGAGCTTACGAAGCAGGAAGCAACGCTGCGTACGGTGGTTGAGCGTATGCAGGTGGCGGGAAGTGAGCCGCACCTTGACCAGAAGCGTGCCGTCCGGCTCACGAATGCCATCAACCGCCTTGCCAGTGATTTGGAATATCTGAAAATGAAGTGGGATTCCGATGCGGACTAATTGAGCTTTTTCCCGAACAAGGAGCCCCAGTTTTGTTGTTCGAGAATTCCAAAACCCATTTTCTCATAGAAGCCGTATGCACGGGTGTTTCTGCCGTCCACACCCAAGTGGACGCCGGATGCACCCTTTTTTTTGACGGCATCAAAAAAGGTGAGCATCAGGCTCTTCCCTATCCCTTTTCCTTGTAGGTGTTCCAATATGTCAATGTGCAGGTGTGCCGGATAGCCCAGGTTCTGCCATAGGCCTTCGCCAGGGCCTTTGAGCAGTGTTTTAATCACATCTTGCTCGGCTTCACTTTTAAACTCTTTCACTTGTTTGTATTGCTCCTGCAGAACAGGCAGCCAGGTTTGGTGCATCCAGGTATTGAAACCTCTGGTGTTGCTGGTTCCTACAATATAGCCTGAGACGCGGCTGTTCTCATCAAGAGCTATAAAACATACGTCTGGCTCAAAGAACAGGTAGGGAGCAGCGTAATAGTGGCCGACACACCACTGATCATTGAAATATGGTCTCCCATCCAATCCCGCAAAGGCCGTTTGCAAGGCAATGGAGTATATATAGGGTAGGTCCTGCGGCAGGGCTTGTCGAATATATTGCATTGATTGTCCTTCCTCTTTCTTTTACACAATATCGGAGATTGCTCATTTTCTCAATCCCAAAGATTAATGGATTTATAGTATTGTATTGAAACATTATAGAAATCGTTTTGCAAATTTCTTAAAAAAGTGCTG
>NZ_DJGW01000083.1:41021-81660 GCF_002432845.1 Sphaerochaeta sp. UBA5836 | reverse complement strand
CCCCTGCAACGGCCCCTGCGCAAACCGATTAGCTCGGCGGGCGAGAGCAGCTGCTGCACTGCGGTATAATAGGAGAGGAACTCGAGTTCGCGGTCCGACGGCTCGCGGAAAAAGCATGAGCCGAAATCCTCACAAGTGAACAGCAGGGATTGAAGGGAAGAGGTGTTTGGTGTAGTATGGGTCATAGAGGGAACTCCTTTCTGCAGATGAAGTATGGTAACTATCATCTTATCAGAAATGGGTTCTCTTTTCTATATTCATAAAGCAATTATTCCCAATATTCTGGCCAATTCGTCAAGAATCGATGCCCGTACGGGAGAGATGAAGCCTGGGAAGGTGAATCTGTATATTTATGCAAGTATCATCTCTTCAGAGACCATTTTGAAATTGCCTCCTTACATACGCCTAATCATAATGGTTGCATTTGTCGATTTGTAACCAATTTGAGGTGAAAACAGGTGCAAATAAAATTCGGCAACCTGTTTGTAATTATTATCCTACAAACAAATTGCCAAGTATTCAAAAAAAGTTGTCAAGAAAAAAATACATCGGGGCGAAAGGACTCGAACCTTCGATATCCTGCTCCCAAAGCAGGTGCCCTAGCCACTGGGCTACGCCCCGAAACTTTCTGGAGTATACGCACTTGAGAAGCAAAGCGTCAAGGGGTACCATGGAAGGCCTATGGACAAGAAACAACGCATGCAAGAGATATATACCATCCTGGACACCCTGCTTCCCAAAGACATCCAGTTCTTGGACCAACGTGATCCCTTCCGCTTTTTGATCAGTGTCATCCTCTCGGCCCAGACGACCGACAGGATTGTGAATGTGGTGGTGAAGGACCTGTTTGCCAAGTACCCGGACAAGCAGGCCCTCTCCGATGCCGCCTTGGAGGATGTTGAAGCCATCATCCACCCAACCGGTTATTACCGCAATAAAGCCAAGAACATCGTTGCTTGTGCAAAGGCATTGCGTGATCGCGAGCTTCCCGACACCATGGAAGAGCTGATCAAGCTGCCCGGGGTGGGGCGCAAAACAGCCAGTTGCGTATTGGGGGATATCTATAAAAAGAGTGCCATCATCGTCGATACCCACTTCTCACGGGTTGTCAACCGATTGAATTTGGTTGACACCAAGGATCCTGAGAAAGTAGAGCGGGAAGTTGCATCGCTCTTGGAAGAGAGCAAGCACTACCGCTTCTCCATGACGGCAAACCTGTTTGGAAGAACCGTCTGCCACGCCAGGAAGCCTGAGTGTGAGGACTGCCCGCTCAGCTCTCTCTGTCCGAGTCGAGATGCCTTTCTGAAAACACGTTCCAAAGGGTGAGGTCCTGCTTTCGTTCGACTGAGAGGATTGCCAGGCTCACGCTCTTGATCACAAAGTTTTCTTCAGGCACAGAAACCTGCTGCGTCCCGAGGTAGATGCCTGAAATCGGGTAGTCGGTGGCTAGAGCGAGCCTTAGGGGTTTGAGGATCTCAGCCTCGATCGGGAGGAAAAGCTGGCCGTGTTCGTACTTGAGCCTCCCATCGACTGAAATCGGAAGCCTAGGGCAGGGCACGTAGGGGATTTCGGATGTCGGGTCGCAAGGACCGAGGATGATGCATGGCTCGAGACAGCAAAAACTGCTTTGGCCGCTTTTCTCGAACAACTGCGTCCTCATTTTCATTACCTTGGTTCTTAGATCCTTGCCCAATCGAAGGATGTAATAGCTATCCATACCATAAGGATAGTCAAGCAAGCAAAGCTCGACAAGGGAAAAAGTATAAAAGATGAACCCTTTCTCTTTACACAAAAGCCGTTATCTGGTAATTTGGCTAAGGTTGAAGTCTCCAATGCGATAACCTTGTGGAACTGCTCACGGACAAGACGTTGCCCGTACAAGGATAGCCGTGACTTTAACAGGCCTCGGTTCGGCCAACTAATGAATTATTTGACAAGGTGGATATAGCTATGGCTCGTAGATGTGAGATTTGCGGAAAAGGAACGGTAGCCGGGAACAGTGTTCCGAGAAAAGGTCAGGCCAAGAAGCATGGTGGTGTCGGTCAACACATCGGCGTAACCACGAAGCGCGTATTCCGCCCCAATCTCGTAACGATCAAGACTTTGGTCAACGGAGCTCCGCGCACCATTAAGATTTGCACTCGTTGCTTGAGGAGCGGAAAGGTCGAGAAGCTCGTATAACAGCACTTGTTACACCATCTCGATCGACAGAGAGCCCACTTTTGGGCTCTTTTTATATATTCAGACAACACATTTGTTCAGTGAGTTGTTCATTATCTTGAAATGGGGGTCGTTGCAATGGGCAGTATTCGAGTACATGCGGTAGAGAGTTCCAACCTGGTATCGAAAGAGGGTTGTGAGAAGCTTGTTCGGATTTTCCGCCATGCCAAGGAAACGCATCAGGTTTTTGTGTTGGCGCCCCTTCGCGATACAGAGTTCGAACTTGCAAGCCTCCTGGCCTGTGCAAAGGAACATGATGAACGACTGTGGTCGATGCAGGAGCAACGCTTCTCCAGTTGGACGGAGCTGGTGGAAACCATCCTGACGGTCCCCGCTGGAAGAAACGTGCTGGAACGCATCAAGCATGGCTTTGCCGATATTGAGGATATCCTGCGCTCCGTATGGTTGGTGGAGGAGGTATCCTCGGGTGTGCAACGCTACCTTGAGAAACTCTGCGACAGCTGGATAGCTGACCTTCTCTGTCATTATGCAACCACACAAGGCATTGCTGCCGACTTGGTGGAATATTCGACGCTTGCTGTCGGATCCGCACCATCGAAGCGGTTGCTTGTTGTATACGGCCAGCTCCCCCAGCCTGAAGGCAGCATGCAACGGGACGGCAGAAGCGAATATGCAGCATCGCAACTTGCCGGCATTCTCAAAGCAGAAGGGGTGACGTTCTGGAACAACACATCCCTGTTGAAAAATGCAGACAGCAACGAAGTTCCTTCGGCATTGGTGATTCGTTCACTGTCCTATTCCGAAGCGACCGAGCTCTCCTTCTTCGGTGCCCCGGTCATTCATCCACAGGCACTTCTGCCTGCCATCAATGAATCCATCAATGTACAGCTGCGTTGGTGGGGTGATGAAAACGATGAGGGAACCATCATCAGCAAGGATGGGAATGGTGAACAACTCAATAAGGTGAAAGGGTTTTCCATCATTCACGACATCGCCCTGATAAACGTGGAGGGAGCGGGCATGAGCGGAGTCATCGGCATCGCAAGCCGGTTGTTCACCGCCATGCGTGAAGCCTCCATCTCCGTTATCCTCATCAGCCAGGCGAGCAGTGAGTACTCCATCTGTTTTGCAGTACCTGCAAGCCAGATGGAAAGAGCCTGTACAGTTGCAAGAGAAGCCTTCTCCCACGAGCTGGACGAACATCTGATCCAAAGCATTGAAGGCGAGTCGGGCTTGGCCATCCTTGCCGCCGTCGGCAAGCAGATGACCGGCCAGGCAGGAATCGCCGGCAAGTTTTTCTCTTCTTTGGGAAGGGCATCCGTCAATGTGATAGCAATCGCCCAAGGATCGAGCGAAACCAATATCAGTGCAGTAATCAAGGGAAGTGACTCCAAGAAAGCCCTGAGGGCCTTGCATGCACGTTTCTTCCTCTCCAAGCAGGCTCTCTCTGTCGGCTTGATCGGTCCCGGCAACATCGGCAGCACCCTGCTGGAGCAGATTGAATCTGAAAGCCAGCGGTTGAAAGAGCAATTCGGAGTCGACATCCATATCCGCGGGATTGCCAACTCTAAGAAAATGGTGCTCGATCAGGATGGAATCGATCCCGGTGAGTGGAAAACACGATTTGAGCAGGAAGCCGTGCCCTTGGATCTGGATCTCTTCGTCCGCCACATCGGGGCAACGTATTTCCCGCACTCCTTGATCATCGACTGCACAACCAGCAGCCAGCTTGCCCAGCAGTACGACAATTGGCTTGAGATGGGGATTCATGTCATCACACCCAACAAGAAAGCCGGCACAGCCCCCATGGCATATTACAACAAGCTCTTCGACACCTGCCTCAGGACAGGACGTCGTTTCTTGTACGAAACCACCGTCGGTGCAGGGCTTCCGGTAATCTGCACCCTCAAGGACCTTGTCCAGACAGGAGACAGGATTCACCGCATCGAAGGAATCGTCAGCGGAACCCTGGCTTGGTTGTTCTCAACCTATGACGGAACGGTCCCCTTCAGTACGCTGGTCCGGAAAGCCAAGGAGATGGGGTACACCGAACCCGATCCCCGTGACGACCTCTCGGGCATGGATGTCGGGCGGAAGACGGTCATTCTTGCCCGTGAGATGGGCTACGAGGTTGAGGTTCAGGACATCCCGATCCAAAGCCTGGTTCCCGCCGGTATGGATTCACTCTCCATCGAGGCTTTCATGCAGAACCTGGAAGTGCTGGATCCCCATATCGAACAGGCTTACCGCGACGCAGAGCGAAAAGGTGAGAAGTTGCGCTACGTAGGAATCGTCGATGAGAAGGGAGCCTGCAGTGCATCACTGGCCAGCTTCGGATCGGATCATCCCTTCGCCCAGGCCAGGGGAACCGATAATGTAATCTGCTTCACGACAGACCGGTATTTGAACCAGCCTTTGGTGATCAAGGGACCGGGAGCCGGCAGGGAAGTGACTGCCGGCGGTGTATTTTCAGATATGCTTCGTCTTGCAGCGTATCTCGGAGCAAGGATTTAGGAGGTAGGAACATGAAATTTGTATCAACTCGCGGCAAAGCGCCGGCAGTCAGTGCCAGCCAGGCGATTATGCAGGGGCTGGCTCCCGATGGGGGACTCTATGTTCCCGAGTCGTTTCCTTCCTTGGGAAACCTCGCAATACATGAGATCTCCAGCTACCCCGAACTTGCCTTCGAGGTTCTCGCACCCTTTTTCGAGGATGATCTCCTGAAGGAAGACCTTGCAGAAATCTGTATGGATGCTTTCAACTTTCCAGTCCCCTTGGTCACCCTCAAGGACCAGGATGCAGTACTTGAGCTTTTTCACGGACCTACTGCTGCGTTCAAGGACTTCGGTGCAAGATTTCTTGCAGCATGCATGGAACGCATGCTGGCCAAAGAGCAGCGCAAACTGACCATTTTGGTTGCAACCAGCGGTGATACCGGAGGTGCTGTGGCCGCAGCATTCGCCAACCGCAAAGGCATCGAGGTAAAAGTATTGTACCCCAAGGGGAGAGTGAGCGCCCGCCAACAGCAGCAGCTCACCTGCTGGGGGGCCAACATCCAAGCCTATGAAGTTGATGGATCTTTTGATGATTGCCAGAAAATGGTCAAGGATGCTTTCATGGACCAGACCGTTTCCCGGCAATGGGGACTGTCCAGTGCAAACTCCATCAACCTGGGACGGCTGCTGCCCCAAAGCGTGTACTACGTCTTTGCCTCCCATCTCTACACCCAAGCCTTCGGTAAGCGGCCGATCTTCATTATTCCCAGCGGGAATGTCGGCAACAGCTGCGCCGCCTTCTGGGCGCTTACGATGGGCTCTCCCATCGAGCGGATAGTACTTTCGGTGAATGAGAACAAGACAATTCCTGAATTCCTCACAAGTGGAATCTACCAAACCCGTCCTTCGGTGCAAACTCTTGCGAACGCAATGGACGTGGGAGCACCCAGCAACATGGAACGGCTCTTCAACCTCTATCCCGATGTGGATACCCTGAAAAGCATGCTCACCGCTTACTCTGTGGATGATCGGACCATACAGGCAACCATCAAGGAAGTATATGGGGAACTTGGCTACATTCTCTGCCCCCATACTGCCACCGCAGAGCGAGTCAGACGCGACCACTTTGCCGGCCAGCCGACGATCGTGGTATCGACAGCCCACCCCGCCAAGTTTGAACAGGTGGTCGAACCCTTGATAGGCACGGCGGTGGAAGTTCCCCAAAACCTTGCAACGTTGCTCGATAAGCCATCAAGCTTCAAGGCTATAGGGACTGATTACAAGGATTTATTCAATTGATAAAGACAGGGCAGCGAACGCTGCCCTGTTTGCAAAGAACAGTACTCCAACCTACTTGCTGAACACCCCCTTGACCGTCAGGGTGGTGGCAAGTGCATCATCTGCGTTGTCGACAAGCGAATCATAGAAACCGACATCGAGGTTTGCGGATGCCGTAATGAGGCCCAGTCGCTTCTCAAGGGCAAACAAACCCGTGACCTTATATGCCACAAGTGAAGACCTGAACGCTTGGTCGAACGAAGCAGTAAAGCTTATTGTATCGAAGAACGTCTCTTTAATACCGAACTTGGCATCATATCCGAAGGAGGTGAGTGCATTGGATTCCGTACTCCATGCATGGTCGAACCCCAGGGAAACCCAAGGTTCGGTACTTTAACGTCAACACCGTAGCTGATACCCCAGATGTCCTTGTCAACAATACCGGAAACCAATCCGTTTGAAGGAAGGAAGTAATCCAGAATCGGGAAGACACCATGAACCGTGTCCAGATATCCAACATACGTACTCAAATCAGGGCAGGGCCGAAGAACGATATCTTGACCAGGAACTGGTTGTCGCTTTCTCTGTTACTCAGCAATGCAGCTGGAGGGTTTGCTCCTGACGGCAATGGGGGTGACGCTGCCCTTGCCGAAGACTGCCTCCATACCTTGGATGTAGTCTTCCAACTCGTTTTCCTGCACATAGGCTTGGATCGTACCTGCAAAACCCCCTCCATGGACTCGCACCGTTGCATCAGGGCCCAACATCGATTTCGTCATTGCAATGGCAAGGCTCAATCCCTGTTCATCGGGAAAGAACGAGGGATAGAGATTCTGCAAAAAGCAGAAGGAGCTTTCACCGCTCTGCCTGACCAGGGACAGGTAGGCATTGATGTCATCGGCAGCGAGTGCTTTCAGCATGCTCTCCACTCTCGTATTCTCCTGGAAGAAGTGCATTGCACGTAGGATGCATCGATCGTTGTTCAGCGTTTTTCTCAATTCAGGCAGGGCTTGCAGGAATGTGTCCTGATCAACTTCCCTCAGGTGATTGGTACCAAAATATGCTGCTACCTTGCGCATTTCGGCAGGGACTGCGGCATACGCAGGAGTAAGGTCTGCATGGTTTCCGCCGGTATCGACGATGCACAGGTGATAGCCATGCTCCGAGAAGGAGTATTGGATCGGCTCGATGACCGGCTTTTGTTCATCGGCAAAGTCGATGCCGATGATCCCCCCGTAGGCGCAGGCCATCTGGTCCATCAAGCCTGAAGGCTTGCCGAAATATACGTTCTCACTGAACTTGCCGATGATGGCCAGCTCGACAGGGGAGAGGACATCGGTATTGTACAAGTGATTGAAAATTGTTCCGCACAACACCTCAACAGCAGCTGAAGAAGAGAGCCCCGAGCCTTTCAACACCCGGCTGGTGGTGTTGGCCTGCCATCCTCCAATGTTCAGACCACGCTTGGAAAAGGCGCAGGCAATGCCACGGACCAATGCTTCGGTGGTGTTCTTTTCACTTTCAACCACTTTTAGAACATGCAAGTCAACCTCGACAGCCGGATATCCTTCACTGATGAGGACCACCTTGTTGTCAGTACGCTTTGTCACCGCTGCGATGGTATCGAGATTGATGGTTGCAGCGAGGACGCGGCCAAGGTTGTGGTCGGTATGGTTGCCCCCGAGTTCGGTCCTTCCAGCAGTGGAGAACACTGACGGGCTCACCTGGCCGAACAGGTTTTGATGGGTCTCGATGAGGTGCCCAAATCGTCGATCCATTTCCGATTCGTCATAGGTTTGACCATACAGAGAGGGGTAGTGCTGATGCAAAAGGCCTTGTTCAACAGCGTGTCTTGTAGCCATGGATATCTCCTAGTGTAGTGTGTTGCGATAGTGCACGTCGCTTTGAGAGCTGAGTTTTTGAGCAGCTTGCTCGGCCGTGATATCACGTTGGGGCATTGCCATCATCTCATATCCTACCATGAATTTCTTGACGGTGGCACTGCGAAGCAGGGGTGGAAAATAGTGCAGGTGCATGGTATGGGCGGGATAGGCCTGGCCATCGGTAGGCTTCTGATGCACACCCATGGAGTAGGGAAAGCTGGTTTGGAAGAGATTGTCGTAGCGAATGCCCAGCTGCTGCATCGTCCATGCCAAATCGGCTCTTTCTTCGCTTGCCAGATCGCTGAAACTTTGAAGATTGCGCTTGTACCCTAGAATCATTGTCTCATACGGCCACACCGCCCAAAAGGGAACGACTGCGATGAAGTGCCCGCCCTTGATGACAACCCGCTCTCCTGTCTCCATTTCATACTGGGCATAATCGAGCAGCATATGGCTCTTGTGGGTTTGGAAGTACTTCTCTTCATTGGCAAGCTCTTTGGCCGGTATGTCGGGAATGATCTCTTCGCTCCAAATCTGTGCGTGGGGATGTGGATTTGAACAACCCATGATAGCCCCGCGGTTCTCGAAGATTTGGACGTAGTTGATCATCTCGCTCTCTCCAAGCTTCTCGTACTCTTCGGTCCAAGCACTCAGAACCTTCTCAATATCGGCGGTGGACATGCGTGAGAGAGTGAGGTCGTGACGGGGTGAAAAACAGACCACCCTGCATCGTCCGCGTTCGCCGTAGGCTTTGAGGAGCCCGTTCGGCCCCGTTTGCATGCGGTCATTGGGGGTGGTCGGCAACAACGATGCGAAATCATTGTCAAACACATAGACATCCTTGTACTCAGGATTGCGTTCACCGCTTGAACGCTTGTTTCCCGGGCAGAGGTAGCAGGTGCTGTCATAGCGGCTCAGTTCTTCCAAATTTGGTTTTTCGACCTGCCCGTTCCATGGTCGCTTGGTTCGGTGTGGTGAGACTTTCACCCACTCGCCTAGCAACGGATTATAGCGGTTGTGCGTATCAAATTGAATGTCCATGTTGTTTTGAATCCCTCTTGCTTTCTAAAATGTACACGTGTACACTACACCTGTGCCAGCGCTTTGTCAATGAAAAATGGAGGTGCGGATGCGAAGTACCCGCGATAGTGTAGCGGCTCTAGCCAAGGTAAGCAGTGCAACGGTTTCCCGTGTCTACAACAATCCCGACGCCGTCTCAGAGGATTTGCGGCAACGAGTTTTTGAAGCTGCGAGAATCCTTGGGTATGCACCCAACCCGCTGGCAGCAAGCCTTCGACGAAAAGGGACCGGTACCCTTGCCTTTGTTGAATTCAATAAAACGGGCAGACCGTACTATTGGGGCAGCTTTTCCAGCTTTGATTGGTTTTTCGGCAGGGCTGTACGAGGAGTCCAGAAAGTCATCGGCCAAAGCTCCTGGCAACTGCGGTTTTACAGAGTAGGCAACCAGGAAGAGCTGAAGCTGCTAGAAAAGCAGTGTGATGGAATTCTTGCCTACGATGTCGACACACCCCAAGAGCTCTCCCTGTTCGATGGAATCACCATCCCCGCTGTGCTTTCTCACCACATCGGTGATGACGAGCAAGGCTGCATTGTACGAACAGACAACCTGTATGGAGGCGAGCTGCAAGGTCGGTATCTGAAGGAAATGGGGTGTGAAAAGCCGTTGTACATCACCGGATATGTGGAAAGTGTTGAGCCGCATGCCAAGCGACTGGAGGGCTTTTTACGTGTCTATCCACAAGCGAAGGTGATCAGCACAGCCATCGGCTCTCCTGCGAGCATTGCGTCGATACAGGACCAGGTGGAGCAGTTGCTTGCCGTCCGGAGCATCGATGCTCTTGCAGCGGTGAACGACCTCACCCTGTTTGATTTGTTGATGCGCTGTCCCATGGATCTTCCCGCGGTAGGATATGATGCCTCCCCGTTTTCTTCCTTGCTTGGCAAGAGGGTGGCGAGTGTGGATATTCAAAGCGGCCGGCTCTACCAAAAGGCTACAGAGAAGCTGCTTTCCATGCTGGCAGGAAAGCAGGAGGCAAGTACCACCATCCTGCCTCACTTGGTTAGGGATGTTCAGTGAATGTGAGCAACAGCAGCAGCTTCTTCCATGATGGAACCGTCCTTTTTTCCACAGACTTGCCCTGCTCTTGCAGCGGTTTCACGGGAAGAAACTGGCGGGGAAGCGTAGGATAGAATTTCTGAGGTATCCTTTCCGGCTCTTTTCGTTCCATACTTCAGCATTTTGTACAAGTGAAGCGTTGTCAAGAGTTCACCATAGGTTTTCAGCCTGAGATATAAACGCCTGCGAGAGCTGAAGATTCCTACCTTGCCCTCGTCAAGCAGCAGGTGCAGAGCCGAGCGAATTTCCTTTTCACTCCAAGCAGACAAGACAGATGAGTAACTGTTGTACCCTTGCTTGGAAGAGAGCAACACTGCAAGCGAACTGGGACTGTAGCGAAACGGATGGCTTGCAATGCAGCCGAGCAGGGCCGCCTCTCCTTCGCGGCTTGCTTGGGCGGCATGGTTGCATACATCACAGCCGTTGCAAAAATCCACCTCCTCGCCGAGCTGTGCAAGCAGGTTCTGTCGATAACAGACGGTGGTGGAGGAGAAGAGCGAAACCAAGAACCCCGTTTGTGTGCCATCGAGCAGAACCACAGCCTTGCTCAGCCTGCCGTCACGACCGGCTCTTCCACTCTCCTGCAGGTAGGCAAGGGCATCGTCGGGCACCTCCCGATGAATGACCGTCCTGATGGTGCTTTTATCTACACCCATTCCGAATGCATTTGTCGAAAAAAGCACTCCTTCCTCCTGACTGTCGAACCACGCCTCCAAACTTTTTCTCTGCGTGGTATCCAAACCGGCATGATAATATCGGCAGGGAATATCAGGGTGGGAACGAAGAAAGGCCTTGCAGGCGAAATAGGTACCCTCGCGGGTATTGCAAAAGACAATGGCAGGGCGTGCCGCCTTGTCGGCAAGCAGGGCGGAAACGGCATGGTCCTTGCTGAGGGTGCGAAAGACATGGTAGCTGATATTCGGTCGATTGCTGCTTCCCCGCACCAGGTGAGGCCTGCTTTTTATAAAGATACTCTTGTTGAGCCCTTCGATGACCGCCTGATCGGCTGTAGCGGTAAAGCAGAGGATCTGCTTGACCGGAAGGTAGGCCAAAAGCGGTCCGAGTGCGGCCAGAGCCGGCCTGAAGCCCTCTCCCCAACGTACGATGGTATGAGCTTCATCGATTACCAGCAGGCTGATTCGATGACGACAGAGCTCGCCGATCACCGAAGCCTGGCCCAGGCACTCTGCATTGGTGATGACCACCCTGCATGCATTTGCGCCGAGGGAGTCAAACAACGCTCTTCGCTGCTCTTTTGTCTGTCCGCCTTGGATCGCGACACAGGCGATGCCATTTCGGCTTAAGCGTCGTACCTGGTCGTTCATAAGTGAGAGAAGGGGATACACAATAACGGTGAGTCCTTCAACCAACAAGGAAGGGAGCATGAAGCACAAGCTCTTGCCGCTGCCTGTCGGCAAGGTCACCAACAATCCTTTGTGGTCGATTTTTCGGGCATCGAGTTCCAGGATCCGTTGTATGACAATCTGCTGAAACGGTCTGAGCATGTGGATGCCGAAGACCGTTTTGGCAAGTGTGTTGATGGTGTTTTCCAGCTCCATGCCCTATAAGACGAATCGCAGCCCGATCGCTTCAGCTTCTCTCATCGGTGCGGTCGTGAGCAGGCGGCAAAGGAGGGCTGATCGTATCGAGGTGTTTCAGTACCTCCTCGCTCAAGCGATGAGCTGGTGCATCAAGGGCGGGCTTGAGCTGCTCTGGATCAGCAGCTCCCAGGATGGGGGCGGTGACAGCCTGGTTTGCCATCACCCAAGCGATGCCAAGTGTTGCCGGGTGCATGCCCAGCTGATCGGCATAGGCGGCGAAGGAGGAACCCACCTGTTCATAGAAAACACCCTCATACCGGGCCTTGTACTTTGGATTCTCGACCAGGCGCCCCGATTTTTTGCCCTCCGCTTTGCTGTATCTGCCGGTGAGAAGCCCTCCTGCGAGGGGGCTGTAGGTGATTACCCCCATTCCTTCAGCACTCGCCATGGGGAAAAGCTCCACCTCTGCCATGCGTTTGGCAAGGTTGTACATCGGTTGGATGCACTGTACGCCCACCAGATGCTTCACATCGCTTACCCGTAAGAGGCGTTCCACCTGGAAGGCGGCATAGTTGCTTACCCCGACGCTCAAAACCTTGCCATCACGGACAAAGGAGTCGAGGGTCCTCAGGACCTCCTCCTCACTGGTGGCCGGATCATAGTGATGAAGAAAGAAGACATCAACATAGTCGGTGCCAAGACGCTTCAGGCTCTGATGCAGGGAGTTCTGCAGGTTTTTTGCCGAACAACCCTTTGCATTGACATCGTCTCCCATCGCTCCATACGCTTTGGTGGTGATCACCACTTTGTCGCGCTCAGCGGCTATGAAGGAGCCCAGGTACTCTTCAGCAACACCTTTCTGATAGACATTGGCACAGTCGAAGAAGTTGATGCCCTGCTCCCTGCACATGCTGTACATCCTCTGCGATTGTTCCTTATTCGCCCGTGAGCCGAACGACATGGTGCCGAAACAAAGCTCTGATACCTTGATGCCGGTTTTCCCCAAGGATTTGTAGTTCACTGTGTACTCCTTTTTCAGGCTACAACCAGAAGACCGGCAGTCAGCGAAACCGCCAGCTTCTCCATCCGTATCGTCTCTCGTTTGAAAAGCGTCTGTTTCTTGATCATCGCTTCCAGGGCGGGGGAGGGAAACACCTCCGCCGTCCAGCGTTCGGGAATGCTCTCCATCCCATACAGGGCTGCAGCGAAGCCTCCATACAGGGCACAGACAGTTCTTGCATTTCCTCCCCGCATGACCAATGCCTTCATCCCGTCTTCGTAGGAATCGAAGGCGATGAGGGAGTGCATCACAACCAAAAGCGTTGTGAGGACAAAGGAACTTTGCTTTGTGTCATACACGGCAAGTGGTTTTTGGTTGAGAGCGGTATGCAAAGCGGCAACAATGCGTTCATCCAAGCGATTGCGTTTTGCCAGACCTGCCAAGGCGCTTACAAACAGAAGGGGATCGTCATATTCCTCTTCCAAGAGCAAACCGAAGCCAGAGGAAAGCAGGAGAACCGTCTGCAGGCAGAGGTCGCTGCTGCTGGTGATCTGGGTCTCAGCCTTGAGGAAATCGAGCCATTTCCTCTGGCTTTGCGTGGCTTTCAAGATTCCGTGAATGGGGCAGCGGATGAGAGCAAGGCTGTGATCGGCTTTGGATGTCTCCACTTGCAAAATTCGCCGGATATGCTCACCAGGACCATCCCCTTCCTGGATGTACTTGCGATAACTCGCTTTTACATGGTGCACATCAGCATCCTTGTTGGTGACAATGCTGAGGGCGAGCAACGTAAGCAGATCACTGACCTCGCTTGACATTCCACAGAGGGGCCGGCTTTCCTCCAGCGTGTAGATTTCCTCGATGCCGTCCGGGCACAGAGCCTCCACTTCGCTGCTTTGCATGCCGTCAGTCTGGCTGCCCATCCCGTCCCCTGTATACCATCCCGTAAGGATTGCTGTTGCACTCTCTCTGCTGTCCATCACCTCGCTCCTGAACTCACGATATAGCAAGTTGGCAAAAAAGACGAGTGCTTTTACAACCGCTTGGCTTCAAGTTCGCTTTGAACCAGTTTGAGGTCTTCCGGTATATTGATATGTTGGGGACACAAGGGAACGCACTGACCGCACTCGGTGCAGGAAGAGGGCCGCTTGTCGCTCTCCTTCGGATTCTCCCACTGTGCACGGACCACCGCATACGAGTCGAACATACGAGCCTTGTTCCAGATGGAGAAGTTGCCAGGTATATCGACACCAAAGGGGCAGGGCATGCAGTATTTGCATCCGGTGCATCCATTTCCGACCCGGTTGCGCATCGTCTGTCCGATGAAGTCGAGGGTGGTGCGCTCTGTTTCCGTCAGCCTTCGGGGAGACTGGAAGGTCTTAAGGTTATCCCGTACCTGCTCCATGGTCGTCATCCCGCTGAGGATCACCTTCACATTCGGATGGTCGGCAACCCAGCGAAGAGCATAGGATGCACTGCTTGCGTTCTCATCCAGGTCTTTCAGTCTTGCTTCGAGGTCGGGCGGAAGGTTGGCAAGCAATCCCCCTTTGATGGGCTCCATGACAATGACAGGAATACCGAGCTTGGTGCACAGCTCGTACCCCCTGTCTCCGGCCTGTTCCTCGGTATCCAGATAGTTGTACTGCAGCTGACAGAAATCCCAGGTGCGGGAGGTGGCGATGTACTCGAAATCCTCATAGATGGAGTGGAACGAAAAGCCCAGTTGCTTGATCCTGCCGGCTTTTTGTTCCTGCTCGAGGTATGCAACCACCCCAAGGTCGACCATGCGTACATAAGCTGCCTTGTCGATGGAGTGAATGAGGTAGAAGTCAACATACTCATGCTCAAGACGCCCAAGCTGTTCATTGAACAGGCGCTTTGCATCATCGAGGGTATTTACCAGCCACTGTGGAAGCTTTGTTGCCAGAAAGTATGAATCCCTCGGGTACTGCTTGAGAAACGAGCCCAGGAAGGGCTCGCTCTCCCCGTTGTGGTAGGTATATGCCGTATCATAATAGGTGACGCCGTGCTTGTACGCTTCACTGAGCATTGCGCTAGAGGCTGCCCTGTCGATGCTCCCCGTTTTTGTCAATGGCAGACGCATCGCTCCAAACCCCAGCAGGGAGATGGTGCAGCCGTTGTGTTCCCATGTTCTCGTTTCCATCGTTGACTCCTTCATTGCAAATCTCTTTCAGCATACCATAAAACTCTCCAAAAATGCGCATGGGGTGAAAGGATTTCTTGCCGGGAATGCTTTCCAAGCGTATGATGGTCAAGGTTAGCCGACAAAAAGGGGGGGGTATGCGCTATCGACGGAATGTAGGCTTGGCATATGCATTCTCATTTTCACTCAGTCTCTCCTTTACGCACGGCATCTGGATGATTTTTCTTGCCAGCCAAGGCTTTTCCCTTGTGCAACTGGGCTTGCTTGAGGCGATTTTTCACGTTACCTCGTTTCTCATGGAAGTTCCCACCGGCTCGGTTGCCGATATTTGGGGAAGGAAGGCCAGTCGGATTGCTGGAAGATTGTGCTATGCCCTGAGCCTGATTTTCATGTTCCACAGCACCACGTTCCTTTTTCAGGTGGTCGCCTTCATCCTGAGTGCGTTGGGGTATAACTTGGAGTCGGGGGCGGGGGATGCCCTGCTCTATGATTCGCTTCTGCTTGACGGGGAGGAAGGGCGGTACATCAAGGTAAAGGGAAACGATGAGCTGATCAACCAGATTGGTTCGATTCTCTCCTTCCTGTTGGGAGGGTATCTGGCTTCGCTGGATTTCGGCCTTGCCTTCTATGCAACAGCAGGCTCGGCGCTCGCGGGGTTTTGCATCGCACTCTTTTTTATTGAGCCGGAACTTGAGAAAGGAGAGAAGAGAAAGAAAACCTCCGTATTCAACAGTGTGCTTATCTCCCTGAAGAGCCAGATTCTTGACAGCGGCAAGGTATTCAAGAAAAAGCCGCGCATCGGCTTCTTCATTCTTTTCAGTGAGTCGTTGTTTGCCTTCATGGTCTGCTTGTTCTTCTATTTGCAGAACCACTGGACCAACTTGGGGTTCAGTCCTGCTACGATCGGTGTCGTATTCTCCCTGCATGCCGCAATTGCAGCTCTTTTTTCGGTGAAAGCCCATGCCATCGAGAAGCGAATCGGCCAGAGGGGCCTGTTGGTAGGCTGTCCTCTCATGCTTCTTGTCACCTTGTGGGGAGTGGCTCTCACCCCCTATTCGATGGTGTTCTACGTGCTTTGTGCCTCCATTGAAGGCTTGTTGATCCCGACTATTTCCACGTACCTGAATCAACTCATTCCCTCCAAGTTCAGGGCGACCATCCTCAGCTTCCAGAGCATGGCGTACAGCCTGTTCATGATTGCCATCTTCCCCTTGGTGGGTTTTGTTGGAAACGTTGCCTCGCTCAATCACGCCTTCGTTCTGCTCTCCGCTCTTGCCACGCTGTTGGTCATACCCTACCTGGTGATGCTTTCCAAGCAGAAAAGGTAATCGTGTACTTCTTGGCAGGAGCAGGGCGCTCTGGTATGATGGGGCAATGAAACTGTCAGAACGTGTGATCAACAGCCTGCTCAGGACCTTCTTCAGGCTCTTTTTCCGTATCGACCGAAGTGAACTTGCAAAGGTTCCCCAAACCGGCCCTCTTTTGATGATGGTGAACCACACCTCGAACCTGGAGGGCCCGATGCTCTATGCCTTCCTCCACCCTCGGCCGCTGCACGCGCTTGCCAAGCAGGAACTCTGGGACCACAAGTTCATGGCATATCTGATGAACATGTGGAAGAGTATTCCCGTTGATCGGCAAAATATGGGCCGAAGTACGATGGATGCGTGTTTCAAGGTCTTGGACGACCAGCATATCCTGGCCATCGCCCCCGAAGGGACGCGGAGCAAGGATGGAAAGCTGCAAGAGGGGAAAGGTGGTGTCGCCTTCATCGCCCATAAGAAGGACATTCCGATGATTCCTGTGGCCGTGATGGGATTTACCTCGTTCTCCCGGAACATCAGGCGTCTGAGGCGAACCGTGATAACGATAAAAGTGGGAGAGGTGTTTGAGATTGTCCAAAAGGGAGGACGCATCGATGCCAATGCACGCCAAGCTCTTGCCGATGAGATAATGATGCGGCTGGCTGCCCTGATGCCCAATGAGATGCGCGGCCATTACAAGGACAAGGATATCGTCTTCAACCTGACTCGAACGGTCAAAGCCTAAGGTTTCAAGTCTCTGCTGACTTGCTGCAGTCCTCGATGCACAGCTGCATGAATGAGCGTCAATCGTTTTCTGCGCCCCTCTTTGTCTGTTGATTGCCCCCCAAAGAGCCTGTTGTTGATATCCAGCAGATTGAGGGCGGCATCACCAAAGCCGCTCCTACGAATGTCCCGGCACAGCAAAGCTCATGCGGTATCCGGAAAGAGTCGTGCGCTGGTTGTAATCCCCGGTCAATTCAGGCAGCAATGCGGCATAAGGTATGTTGACCAGATTGTATGCTGTATAGAGGGTGCAGTAGAGGAAGGTGCCATAGATGAACAGTCTCATCTGGCTGGAAAGCTGCACCTCATCGATAATGCCGTCGATTGCGCCCTTTGTGGCGTCCTTGACACCGAGTATTTCCTGTTGCGTTCGACAGGAAGTAAAGTTCTCTCTTCCTGAACCGGCATGGCCATCAGGCACGCTGTGATGAGAAGCAGCAGGAAAGTAACGTGTACATCCGCATAGGCCCCTCGTGGATGAAGCAAAGTGTAGCATACTCTGCAGCTTTTACCGAGACTGAAGCAATGCTCCATGGAATTCACACACTTGCGTCATAGTCTGAAATTCATAGGAGCAGAAACAACGTGAAAACTCTCAACAGGAAGCGTATTCGGATTCGTACGATTGTGCAGTTGGTGTTCTTTGTCTGGGTGGTGGTGGTGATTTCCCTTGGGGCGGCTGCAGAACGGGGTGTTGTGTTTCCGTTTACCCCGAGTACAGCCTCCTTGCATGCAATCTGTCCTTTCGGCGGGGTGGTGAGTGCATGGAATTTAATCACCGAAGGTACGTTGGTCAGAAAAATCCATGACTCCTCGGTTGTTTTGGCTGTACTGGGCATACTGCTTGCCATCCTGTTCGGTCCGGTCATCTGTGGATGGGTCTGTCCCTTCGGAACCTTCCAGGAGTGGGTGGGACGCATTGGAAAGAAGATTTTCAAACGTCGCTACAATACCTTCGTCCCCCAAAAAATTGACCGCTGGCTGAGGCTTCTGCGCTATGTCGTGCTGGTCTGGGTGGTGGTCATGACCAGTGTATCTGCAACCTTGGTGTTTCAGGCATACGACCCGTATTACGCACTCTTTTCTTTTTTGCGCAGTGAATTCTCACTTGGTGGGACCATCATATTGGGAGTTGTAGTCCTGCTCTCCCTCTTTGTTGAACGTCCATTCTGCAAGTATGCCTGTCCGTATGGAGCTTTTCTGGGGCTGTTCAACAAATTCCGAATTTTTAAAATTCGTCGCAACAAGTCAACATGCATAAGCTGCTCGAAGTGCAACCGTGCATGTCCGATGAATATTGATGTACAGGGTGGCGAGGCTGTAACTTCCCTACAGTGCATCTCCTGCATGGAGTGTACAAGCGACCGAGCTTGTCCGGTTCCAAAAACCGTGGTAACCGGTCTGAAACTCGACAAGGTTGTAGTGTCAACGAACAAGGTTGGCCTGTTGACTGCCGGTATTCTGGTTGCAGGCATCCTGTTGTCGGTGGCCCTCGGCCTTTGGAATACGAGTTCGAGCAAACAGCCGGCCCTGATCAAGAGTGGTGATTTTGCAGGGCTTGCAAACCCCGCAGACATCCGTGGTTCGTATACCTATCGTGATGTTCTCAAAAGCTTTACGATTCCAGAAACGGTTATTTTACAGGCGTTCCAAAGTTCATCGCTTGACGAAAGGTTGGGAGATTTGGAAACTCTGTGGGCATCGGTGATTCCCGAGGGGATGGAGGTTGGCACCGACTCGATCAGGCTCTTTGTCTCACTGTATACGGGAATCCCGTATGAAGCGGAAGAGACCACCTTGTTGCCCAAGAGTGCCATCGATGTGTTGATCAGCGAAGGCAGGAACACCGATCCGAATTTTGAACGATACACACGCGATGCCGTCTCCCTTCCTGCAGGACTTGCAACCCA
Source organism: Sphaerochaeta sp. UBA5836 (assembly GCF_002432845.1). Classification (NCBI taxonomy): domain Bacteria; kingdom Pseudomonadati; phylum Spirochaetota; class Spirochaetia; order Spirochaetales; family Sphaerochaetaceae; genus Sphaerochaeta; species Sphaerochaeta sp. UBA5836. The sequence continues at coordinate 62,984 of NZ_DJGW01000083.1, read as the reverse complement.
ACCGGTTCCAGTCCAGTCCAAGGAGCAGACCACCGCCTTTGCCTTCACCGGCAAGACTACGCTGGGAGAGTTGTTGGATGCAGGATACGCACAAGAGGATATCGAGGCGATTCTAGGGCCGATGAAGAAGACCGATGCCATCAAGACAATTGCAGAAGGTCAAGGGTTGAACTTCTCAGACGTCAAAGCAAAAATCCTTGAACTTTAGCCCGCCAAGGCGAAGGAAAGGGGGATGGTCAGAATGCCCAACAGTGTGGATGTCAGCACCATGGTGCTGGCAAACTGGTTGGGCAGGCCGTAGCGAAGCGGCAGGATGCTGGTGAACATGGCCGAGGGCAGGGCGGTGGAGACAAGAACCACTGTTCGAGCCAAACCGGTCAGGCCGAAGGCCATCACTGCAAGATAGCCGATAAGATACCCTCCTGCAAAACGCAGGATAAGAGCTGTGATGAGATTCCAAGAGAACGTGAACTTGATGGACCTGATGGACACGCCAAGAGCAAACGCCGCCAAGGGAGAAGCAGCCTCCCCTGCAAACGTAAACGATTCGACCAGGCTCTGCGGCATGGAAAGAGGAGTGAGGCGAAACAAAAATCCCAGCACTACAGACCAAAGAACGGGGGAGTGAAGCATCGAGAAGATGCTCTTTTTGCTGAAACCGCCGGTAATGACCAAAATACCCAGGGTGAACATGAATATGCCTTGCACCTGGTCGTAGATGAGGATGAGGTTCATGGCTTCCATGCCGCCCCAGAGTTTCATCAAGGGGATGCCCAAAAAACCGGAATTCATGAATACCAGGGGAGGGACTGTGCTGCGGATGTCCTCTTTGGCGAGCTTGGCCCAAAGAATTGCCGCACCGAAGAGGAGCACGCACACCAAGGCGGAGGCCTTGGCCATATCGGCGATGGCTTGGCCGGTGAGGTTGCTTTCTGTCAGGGAGATGAAGATGAGAGCGGGCAAAAAGAAGTCGGAGGCCACCTTCACCAAATCCTGTACATCCAGGGAGTACAGCGCACTCAATAGATATCCACCCAGAACAACCAACAGGATAGGGAGCATCTGCAAGAATGATGTGAGCAGCATGAGAGGAACTATAGGAGAAAGTCCCATTGCTTGCAAGCACTTTGAAAGCCGCTTCCCTCATCGGTGGATGAAGGGCTGTAGGGAAAGCTCCCTCTTGGCAAAAAAACCTTCCTCTTGCAAACACTGTTCTTGATTCTCGTTCCTCTTCGGATATACTGAAACCACCCCAGTGGTGTAAGGAGCATCATGCATAGCACCCGCTCGAATCGCAATTGGAAGAAATTGCCGAACAAGGTTGTTCATATACAACGTAAAACCCATGTTGCCTTGCGGCTCCTGCTTCTCGGTCTTCCTATCGTTCTGATAATCATCCTGGCCTTTTCCCATTTCTATAGCCGTCTCAACTTGCTGTTGGATGCTGAAAAGCAGAGCCAATATGAAAACCGTGCCCGAGGCTGTGCACAGCTTGTCGTCCATCAAATTGAATCGGACCAGAAACGGCTGCTGTCGCTTGCACAATCACTTTCGGGTTTTACCCTGGAGCAAGGCCTTCGGTTGGTTGCAGGCCTCGGTGAGAGCGATTTATCACTCGTTGTCGTCGATGCAATCGCGGATGCGGCTCCGTTCTCGGTCGATGCCGCATCTGTCGTGCACCGCACCCCAGTTCAGACGATCGATGGCAAACAAGCGGTATTGCAACTGAAGATCAGTCCTGTGGCATACCGGAGCATGCTCTCTTGCCCACAGCACGCTGAAAGCTCCCGCATGATTTGGGCAGGAGAAGACGGTTCAATCATTTGGCAGTTCAAAGCCGATGAACAGCTGTTTGGAACTGAATCACTGGCCGCTTTGTTTCCTGCTTGGGAACTAGGAAATCAGCAAAGTTACCTGTTGAAGGACAACTCTTCCTTTACAACAATACACCCTCTGGGAAACGGATATGGGTACTTCGTCCTTGAGAGCCATGACAAGTTGCTGGAACAAGCGTATCTGACCATCCTCCAGGCTTCGCTTTCCATGGCGGTTTTGGTATCGCTTTTAATGCTTTCCCTGCTGTTCTACCTGCTTTTGAAAGACCATGTGTACGAGCAGTCACTGATGCACCTTGCGTTTCAGGATGAGCTGACAGGACTGCCGAACAAGAACCACTTTGTCCAGGAAGCTTCGCAGTTGCTCGAGCGTGCGCGCAGTCCGTACGCGGTCATCATTCTTGACATCGGAAAGTTCAAGCTCATCAACGACCACTTCGGGTATGCATTCGGTGATTCCCTGCTGCTGTATTTTTCCAAAGTCCTTCCACGCTATACCACCAAGGATGGTGTTTGCGCACGGCTGAGCGGGGACAAGTTCATCCTTTTATGCAGCTATCGTGAAAAAGAGTCTTTGGATCGCAGGATAAGCGTCATCACCGAAGAGCTGAAGCGCTTTTCTTTTCCTGGAGCCTCTCCTTTCCAGTTGGATATGTTTATCGGAATTTCCTTGATCGAAGACAACGCGATTTCAATCTCTGCAGCAATCGACAAAGCGCTTTTTGCGCTTTCCGCCCTGAAGGAACGGCAGGCAAGCGGATATTTGTACTATGATGAAGTATTGCGTTCCCAACTGCTTGAGGAGAGTGAGTTGGATAAGGTTTTTGCCAAGGCCTTGAAAGCCGGTGAGTTCCATATTGTTCTCCAGCCCAAATACTCGCTGCAGACCCGTCATTTGGTCGGTTGCGAGGCGTTGGTACGGTGGGACCATCCCACCAAAGGCCTCTTGGCCCCCTCCCTATTCATACCTCTTCTTGAAAAACACAACCTGTTGGTCACCTTGGATATGTTTGTTCTTGAGCAGGTATGCAAGCTGATCAAGCAATGGCAGCTCAAGGTACTGCCGCTGTTGCCGATATCGGTCAACCAATCGCGCTCTTACCTGTTCAATGCCCATTACGAGCAGACATTGGTTGAATTGATCGACCGCTACGAGGTAGCGCATCATCTCATTGAATTCGAGCTGACCGAGAGCCTGTTCCTCAACGATGTAAAGCACCTCTCGCAAGTCTTGTCCTCGCTTCGCAAGAAATCCTTCCTGGTTTCCCTCGATGATTTCGGCAGTGGATACTCCTCATTGACCATGCTCAAGGATATCGCAATCGATAAGATCAAACTCGACCAAGGCTTCCTCAAGGGGACGGATGAACATCATAGGGGCAAGGTGGTGGTGCAGCATGTCATCTCCATGGCCAAGCAGCTTGGCATCACGACTGTAGCCGAGGGTGTGGAGACCCATGAGCAGGTCCATATGCTCCAGATGCTGGGTTGTGATGTGGTGCAGGGCTACTTCTTCAGTCATCCCTTGCAGGTTGCAGAGTATGAAGCGCTGCTCATCGATGACCGTCTCCCTTCTTTCTGAACAAGGAAAGTGTTCCACCCCCCCCCAACACGATTGCAAGGTGGAAGCCCCAATTCATACCGCGCAACAGGACCAACCCAAGAGAGAGCACGATTACCAACAGTGATTTCTTCCTCATCGTCCTTTTATGATGGCAGCGATTCTTGATTGTACACGGCGTGCTTCAGGGATGGGGAAGAGAGGATAGTCATGATTCATCCGCTTGCCCTCATGGTATTCGAGCATGGCCATCTCCTGCTTTGCCTTCCTCCTGAGAGCTCGGGCATCGGCGAGAAAGAGCTCATGCGTCCCTACAAAGAGAACAATCGGCGGCAGGTTCGCCAGAGAGCCGAAGAGCGGGCTCACCCGCCAATCCGTTGGCTCGACGTTTCCTCTCCAAGCCGTGCCGAAGAGCCGCAGTTCTTCTTTGGAGAGCATCGGATCCTGTCCTTGGAGAAAGTCAATGGATGGATTGGTCAGCTCGATGTCCAGCCAGGGAGAGATCAGGATGAGGTGATCGAGCCGGCTTCTGATCCGTTCATCCATGCTCTGGGCGAGGGCTAGGGCGAGTCCCCCGCCCGCTGAATCCCCCATGAGGGTGATTTGCTCACCTTCCTGTTTCGTGAACAGCCGCAACAGGGAGGGCAGCACCTCGCTGACATGGTGGTCGGGAGCCTTGGGATAGATGGGGACCATCATGCGACAACCGCTCATTCGTATCAGCCTCTCCAGAAAAATCCAATGTGCAAAGGTAGGTTGCTGAACATATGCCCCTCCATGCAGAAAGAAAACCAGGTTCTTGGCACGCTTGTCGCCCAGGGTGAACACCTGCATGTTCTCAAAGGTGGACTCCTCCACGTTGACAAGCAGCCCCAATCCCGGTGGGAGGCTGTAGCGTTGGCGGCTGATTTGTGCCAATTCGTCAAGGCTCTTATGGATCACAACCAAGCTTTGGCGTATTCTCAGATAGAGCAGTTGCTCGCTCATGAAGCTGGACGCACTGCGTTTTTCCCGGATTCTGATGACTGTTGAGAAGACTGTCAGGATCAGCAGAAACAGCAGTAGTGCACGAATGTCCATAGGCTAGAGGATGATGAAGCGGAAGATTGCCTGATTGAACAGGTGGGTGAGTGCATGGGCGAGCATCGCGTACTGCAATCCCTTTTTCCAATACAAGAGACCGAAGACAAAACCCAACACCCCGTTGAGCAGCAAGGTGCGAACAAGCAAAAGGGAAGTGATCTCACCGAATGCCATCTTGGTTGCAGGAAGGTGGCCGAGGGCGAAGATCAGCGCGGCGATGAAGTTTGCAAGAAGGTGGAACCAAGCAGGTATTGGTTTGTTGCCGCGATTTCCTCCCCTCATCATGTCGAGGATGAGAACCAACAGGGAGAGGAAGAAGAAACGCAACATGATCTCTTCGATGATACCGCCGTAGAGCATGGAGAAGAGCAGGGATATGAGGGTGAAGGATTCCTTGGTATAGGCAGCCTGGACTTGGGCGATCCGGGGAGCGAAGAGATAGTAGTCGCTGATCATCACCAATGCACAGCCAAAACCGACCAATACGGTAATCAGCGTCTCTTGTTTCGTAAAAGCGAAAGGTTTGAGCAGGCCGGTTCTTTCTGCAAGCAGGTACCCAAGATAGGAGAGTACCAGCGTATAGATGAAGGCAATCTGGATGATGGAAGAGAATATCAGAAGGAGCGCAGGAGCCTGCATCCCGGCTTGCTTCATTGCATTGACATTGGTCATGGCCAGATAGAGGCTGCACAGTATGCCTACAGGCAAGAGTTTTAATCCGAAGTGCAAGGCTTTCTTCTGTACGTTCATGATTCACTCCTGATTTCTGACTGTACCCCACCTGCTCTTCGATGACAAGAGAAGAGGCCTGCAACGCAGGGCCCGCATTCCGGATGGCAAGATTGCTCAGCGAACGAAGGTATCCACATCGTTTGGTGCGCCTACTCAAGGAATCCGAACCCATACCTCCTTCTCAGTCCCGCCGGAAGGAAGCCGATGAGCAAGAGAACACTCATCGCCATGCTGTGCAAATGAAAATTCCGTAAGAGTGACGACCGTGCAATTGTTGAAATTGGTCTTGATAGATGGCAGCTCTTGCATCACACTGGTCTGGGGAGTGAATTACATGGAACTGATACATACCAGCGACGAGCGTATTGAGCAACTGACTCAGTACTTGAACCTTCTTCGCAGCGGGACAACCGACAAGCAGACCTATGCACTCTATGCCCCGGTATTGGAAACCGCCACTGCCTTTGAAGCCAACAGCGCCTTGGAATCACTGCTTTCCCACCCTGGGGATGTGACAGTGCATACAGCGGCGGTGGCCCGATTCATCCGCTCCATAGGCAAAGGGTTGGAAAGCCAGAGCCTGCCTGAGTATCCCAAGGGTTCCTTGTTCGCTTCCCTTGATCAGGAGAATCGAAAAATCGTGCTTGGTATGGAAAAGCTGCAGAGGTTGGCCAAGAAGTTGCAGAAGCAACAGAGCGAAGACCTCTCCCCGCTGATTGAAGAGGTCGCATCCTTTTCCCTGATCAAGGACCATTATGAACGGTTGCAGAATGAGTTGTTTCCGCTTTTTGAGAAAGCGAGCACCGAACACAGCTGTGTCAAGCTGATGTGGTCGATCCAGGATACCGCCCTTGGCCTTCAGAAAGCCATACTTTCAGATGATGGAAGAGACCTGAAGCGATCATGGAAGGTGTTCGGGCAGTTTTATGTACATGTTGGTATTTTGAGCTACCGGGAACAGTATATTTTGCTTCCGGTTGCATACCGGGCTCTTGGGACACAAGAGCAGGTTCAGCCGGAGATTTCATCTTTGCATGGCTTTGTGAGCAGGACCGGTTCCTTGTCGCAGCAGGAGTTGGAACGAATATTCTCGGTATTGCCGTTCGATATCGCTTTCATCGGCAGCGATGACCGCCTGAAGTTCTATTCAGATCCTCCCCATCGCATATTTGTACGCACTCCACAAGTAATAGGACGTTTGGTGCAAAACTGCCATCCGCCCAAAAGCGTACATACCGTCCAAGCCATCCTCGACTCCTTCAAGGAAGGAAGGGAGGATTCGGCTGAATTCCATCTGGTTATGAAAGGGAGATTCATCCACATCCAGTACTACGCAGTGCGTAGTACTGATGGTGAGTACCTGGGGTGTATGGAGGTAACCCAGGACGCAACACATCTCAGATCCCTTACGGGCGAGAAACGGTTGCTTTAGCATCAAGATACTCTGAAAGCAGGGAGTAGCAGGAATTTTCCTCGGCCTTGAGGACACCCATTTCTCGTTTTGCATTCTCGGTTGAGTCGCTGGCGTGTGCTGCATTGACACGGATGTTGGAGCCGAACTCGCGTCTGATCGTGCCTGCGGCAGCCTTGTTCGGATCGGTTGCACCCAAAATGGTTCGAATCTTCTGAACTGCATCCTTGCCTTCATAGATGAGAACCATGCACTTGACCAAACCAGGCTTGTCATAGTCCTCAATCTTGCAATCGCCGGGCTTGATACCTGCCATGAACTCAACGATGCGTTCGAACTGCTCTTCGGAATACTTGTCCCCGAAGCTGGTGGTCAATATGTCCTGCATCTGTGCATCCAGATGCACGTTGAACTCATGTTCGAGCAGTTCACGCGCCTGCATGCCGTAAATGGGGGCAAGCTTTGCTTTCAGGCCTTCCTTTGTCGGGCCGTAGAACTGAAGAGCCTGGTTGACGGACATTTTCAGCACCTTGATCCCAACGATTCTCAAACCGCTGCGGCTGAACATGTCAATGATCATACCCGGTCTGCTGGATGCATATTTCCAGTTGTCCGGCTTGATGATGACAAGCGTACGCTCGACATCGGCGTAGTACTCAGCAGGCCTGTTGACAACGATGTTGCTCTCTTTCTCAAGCCAAGGCCTGAAGAGGGCGAGGGTGTCATCGGCTTCCCCCTGGGTCTGTGCGGTGATTACTGCAGGTTCGAAATACTTGACTTTTTCCTGGCTCTCATCGGTGAAAATCAAGTCGGCATAGGTATCGCGGATCGACTCGCCGATGACGGTCTCCACGCTTCCGGTCTCTTTCTGGAAGAACCCGACCACCGCCGAAAGCTGTTCACAGGGATTCTCCCCGCGCAGCAGCAAGAGCAGCGAGCGGTGTCTCACCCCTGATGAAGGGCCCATGTTCTGTTCGATATAGTCAGAGAGCAAATCGGATATCTTGAAACCTTCAACTTTCTTTCTATGCTTGATGATGGATGCAAATTCCTTGGCAATTTCTTGATCCATCGCGACCATTTGGGCCCCGACGAGTTCCAAGGATATACGGGAAAGGAGTCTGGATAATACCCCGCCGGTTCTACTTTTCGCTACCGTGTAGGGTGTCACCAGAACATACGATAAGGACTGTTCCATGAGCAGCCTCCTTCTATGGATGTCTGTACGACGTATCCTACAAGGCCTCTGGTGGTTTTGTCCATCAGGTTATAGGCAAAGCACCTAAAATACTTCGATTTGGCAGGACCTCATCGTCTGAAGTGCGGCTTGATGAGCCTGGATGCTGGTTCCGGCACAGCATGACCCATCCACCAGAACCTGAAGCTCGGGACGGAAAGCCTTGATGAGCAAGGCGTTGGAGACAACACAGATATCGGTGCATACTCCGACCAGCTCCACCTGGGAGATATCAGGATTCCCGGCTATCCAGGATGCAAGTTCAACCGAACCGAAGCTGGGTTTTTCAAAACAGCGTGCACTCTCAAGCAGTGGTTTGAGATTCGGAACAAGCGCATGTCCCGCACTGCCCTTGATGCAATGCTCAATCGGCAGGTGCCTGCCTTCACTGGTTTGCAAATAGTCGCTTTGATGGGTATCCAGGGTGTAGGCAAGCAGGCCGGCATGGCTTTGGATTTTTCGGGCGATCCGATCGACAACCCGTTGTGCTTCCTCGCTTCCGAGGCTGCCGGTTACGAAATCCTGTTGCATGTCGATGACGACAAGCAGGGGTTTAGAATGAGACTTTGTAGAGTCCGTGGACATTGCAGTAGGCATATACATCTCCATGATCCTTATCGGTGAATACCGTTGCCGCAGACCGGTTGCTCTTGATGTCGCTTCTCCTGACAGTCTGCTTGGTTACCAAGACAATGCAGGTGATTTGATGGTCCTCGCTCTGCGGGTGGGGCTTCTTGCCGACCTCGACATACAAAAGACCGGAGCGCCGCGTTATGACAGGCAGGTGGTATTCATCCGCTTGGTCTTCAGTCTTTGCCGTCACCGGTTGCATGCTCTGGCCGCAACAGGTCAAGGAATGCCCGCCGTTATCGATGAGCTCCACCAGGGTGTGACAAACTGGACAACGGTAAAAAAGAAGTTTCTTTGCCATACCTATAAGGTACTGTGATTGGTCAAAAGAGGAAAGAGGGCTGTGGTGTTTTGTCAATCAATGATTTATTCATGGTCTTTGCATACTTTTCTCACATTTGCTCCGTAGTCTCTGATTATCACAGTTCCCAATATGGAGGAAACCATGAAAAAAGTAATTGTAGCGATGCTCGTATCCGTTGTTCTTATGTCGCTTCCAGTTTTTGCTGCTGGAACAAAGGAAAGCGCTGATCAGAAAAGTGGCCCCATGTCCTGGATTGAAGACGGCGGTGTAGCAGGTCTGCCGGGAGTCAACCCGCTGAAAGTCAGCGGCAATATCATCACTGCCGGTAGTTCCACCGTGTATCCCTTGTCGGAGCGCATGGCTGAGCGCTTCAAGCAGGAAGGGTACAGCGGAGTGATCACCATCGACTCTATCGGAAGCGGTGCAGGATTCGAACGTTTTACCGTAGCCGGTGAAACCGACATCGCCAATGCCAGCCGCGCCATCAAGGCAAAGGAAGTTGAAGCTGCCAAGCAGATCGGTCGCAACCCGATTGAGTTCCGTGTCGGCACCGACGCCCTTGCCGTAGTGGTAAGCAAGGAGAACACCTTTGCCAAGAATCTGACAAAGAGTGAGCTTGCCAAGCTGTTCAGCACAGCTTCGACCTGGTCGGAAATCAACCCCGCCTGGCCGAATCAGAAAATTCAGCGCTTCATTCCTGGAACCGACAGCGGTACGTTCGACTACTTCAGCGAAGAAATATTCAAGAACAATCCCGAGCCGATGCTTTCAGCGAAGAACCTGCAGCTCAGCGAGGATGACAACATCCTGGTACAGGGCATCAAGGGATCTCCGTATGCAGTCGGATTCTTCGGATATGCCTACTATGCAGAGAATAAGGACAGCCTTTCAATCCTTGCAATCGACGGTGTGGAAGCAAGCAAGGCCAACGTGGACAACGGGACCTACCCCTTGGCAAGACCGCTCTTCATCTACAGCGATGAGCAGATCATGCGAACCAAACCCCAGGTTGCTGCATTCATCAACTTCTACCTCAGCTATGTAAACGAAGAGATTGTAGGAGTGGGATACTTCCCGGCCAACGACGAAGAACTTGCAAAAGGCAGGCAGGCTTGGCTCAAGGCAATGAACGGTACCTACTAAGTGTTTCAGGTGATCCTGGTCATAGGTCGCATCCATGCGGCCTATGGCCTTCTTTGAAAGGATGTTCCATCTATGGCAATTGACAACCCCCACTTTAGGAAAAAAAGTCGTTTTCATGAACGAATCATCGAAACCGTCATGTTTCTTTTCGCCCTGTTCTCCATGTTGATCACCGTCGGAATCGTCGTGATTTTAGTCAGGGAGTCCTATCTCTTTTTCTCCGACCCTCAGGTAGACCTCATAGGATTCTTGACTGGGAAGAATTGGCAGCCGATGATTCATCAGTTCGGCTTCCTTCCCTTGCTCAACGCAACCTTCACCACAAGCATCATTGCGATGCTGCTTGGAATTCCCATAGGCCTCTTTGTAGCCATCTACCTGGCCGAATATGCCAGTGATCGGATGCGGGGCATCCTCAAGCCGGTTCTCGAGATCCTCGCCGGCATCCCCACCATTGTCTACGGATACTTCGCCTTGACATTCATGACCCCGCTTCTCAGGTCGTTGTTCGGCCAGGATGTGGTGGAAATCTACAATACAGCTTCGGCAGGGCTGGTCATCGGCATTCTCGTCCTTCCCTTGATAGCCACCATGGCCGAGGATGCAATCAGTTCGGTACCGAAGGAACTGCGTCTTGCAGCCTATGCCCTTGGCGGAACGAAAATTGAAACCACGTTCAAGGTCGTCATCCCGGCTGCACTGAGCGGACTGTCCGCCACCTTCCTGCTGGCTTTTTCGCGGGCTATCGGAGAGACCATGGTAGTAGCTCTCGCTGCGGGGGCGGGACCGAAGCTGACCGCCAACCCGTTCAAGGCTGCGGAAACAATCACCGGCTACATCGTACGTATCAGCGGAGGAGATGTCAGTTACAACTCTGTTGATTACAACAGCATTTTCGCACTAGGCTTGGTGCTCTTCATCATCACCTTCATCTTGAATCTGGTGTCCAGGAAGATATCCACCATCTTCCATCAGGAGTATGAATAATATGCAAAGTTCCATAACTTTTGGAAGTGAAGAGACCCGTCTCTCCATGATGGAGAGACGAAGAAAAGTCGGGGTGGTCTGGCAGGCGGTTTTCCTGTTCTCCACCTCCCTGGCAATCCTGTTTCTCGTTCTCTTGTTGTTCTCGGTCATCGACTCAACATTCGGGTTTGCTGCCATACGCTATGAAATGAAACCGTCGGAACTGATGGATGGAAAATCACAGCTTTCAGAGTTCTCCCGCCAACAACTGGAGGAGACTGCGAAAACCCATCTTTCGAGCGGCATCCTCAGGAGGGTCGAATATGAAAAGCCTATTGCCGACCGAACCGACAAGGATTTGATCGCTCTTATTGAACAGTATGTGTTGCAACCCAGCGTACTGAGGACATGGGGCCTCTGGGCCTCCTTGACGAAGCAGGGGGAAATCAATGAATACATGTTCGACCAAGGTGACGCGGTATTGACCTTCAAGAGTTGGCTGACCATCGACTTTCTTTTCGCCGACCAGAGTGCCAACCCTCTCTATGCCGGTATTCGTACCGCCTTGCTCGGATCGCTTTGGATTATTCTCATTACCTTCGTGTTTGCGTTCCCCATCGGAGTGGGTTCGGCCATCTACCTCGAGGAGTATGCAAAGCCGAACAGGCTGACCAGACTCCTTCAGCTGAATATCTTCAATCTCAGTGCAGTCCCCTCCATCATTTACGGACTTTTGGGCTTGGCTGTCTTTGTTCGGGCAATGGAAGCTTTTACCAGCGGTTCCCTGTTTACCGGGGTTTCTGATACAACCGCCAACGGGCGGACCATCCTCAGTGGAGGGTTGACGTTGGGTTTGTTGGTGCTGCCGATCATCATCATCAACACCCAGGAAGCACTGAAGGCGGTCCCGGACTCGCTGCGCATGTCCAGCTACGGCATTGGCGCAACCAAGTGGCAGACCATATGGGGCCAGGTGTTGCCGGTATCCATCGATAGGATTCTTACCGGGACCATTCTTGCATTGTCCAGGGCGCTGGGCGAGACCGCACCATTGGTTGTCATCGGTGCTTCAACCTTCATCAGTGTCGATCCCTCGGGGATTTTCTCCAAGTTCACGACCTTGCCGATCCAGATTTATCAGTGGTCGGCCAGACCCCAGGGAGCGTATCGCAACGTGGCAGGTGCTGCGATCATAGCCCTTTTGATCCTGCTGATGGTCCTCAACAGCAGCGCCATCATCCTACGAGACAAACTATCCAAAAAGAAGAGGATGGAAGCATGAATAAAACCAATTTGGCTGAGAGCCTGCCACCGGTATTCCAAGAAAAGAGCAAATTGGAACCCAAAAAAACAATCATCCAGTTGGATGATGTCAATATCCATTACGGATCCTTTCTTGCAGTCAAGCACGCGAGCATGGAAATCTATGAGCACGAGGTGACAGCCTTCATTGGACCATCGGGATGCGGTAAAAGTACGGTGCTTCGAAGCATCAACCGCATGAACGACCTGATTCGGGGGGCAACGCTCGATGGCCGGGTTCTGTTCAATGGGGAGGATCTTTATGCAAAGGATGTCGATCCTGTTCTGATCCGAAGGCGCATCGGCATGGTGTTCCAGAAACCCAATCCTTTTCCCAAGTCCATTTATGAGAATATTGCCTGGGGGGCAAGGGTGAATGGCTACAAAGGGGATTATGATGAGTTGGTGGAGACCAGTCTTCGTTCCGCAGCCTTATGGGATGAGGTAAAGGACAAGCTCAAGCAGAATGCCTTGCGCCTCAGTGGAGGCCAGCAGCAGCGTCTCTGCATTGCGAGGACCATTGCAGTGCAACCGGAAGTGATCCTGATGGATGAACCGGCTTCGGCCCTGGATCCGATAGCCACTTCCAGGATTGAGGAGTTGATTCTGGAGCTGAAAATGGACTATACGATAGTCATCGTCACCCATAATATGGGACAGGCGAGCAGGGTATCCGACTATACTGCCTTCTTCATGGTGGATGAGAACAGGACCGGGTATCTGCAGGAGTATGAAAAGACGGAGCAGTTGTTCCTCAATCCCGTACATAAGAAAACGGAAGAGTATATATCAGGAAAATTCGGTTGACCCAGGAGATTTGAAATGGATGAAAAACATACCACCATGCTGGATGAGAAAATGCGGTTTTTTCAAGAACTGCTGATCCAGATGGTCAACAGGGTGGAGGAGTCGATCCTTCTGGCCCATGCCGCGTTCAGCAATCATGATGAGGAGCTGGCCAAGAAGGTTGTCGCCAACGATTGGTTCATCGACCAGCTACAGGAGATGGTGGAGAACGATGGGGTGCGCCTGCTTATCAGTGAAGCTCCCTACGGGCACTACATGCGTCACATTATCGCCGGCATGAAAATTGTTTCCAGCCTGGAGCGGATGGGAGACCATGCCGCCCATATGGCGAAAATGACGCGGTGGGAGGAGTCTCCCCAGTTCACCCCGTTTGTTCAACGCATCAGCGAAATGGCCTTGCTCGGAGCAACCATGACCCGTCGTGCTGTAGAGGCATTCATTGATGTAAAAGCTGAAAAAGCCATTGAAGTGGCCGCCATGGACGATCGGATGGATCTTTTACGTGATGAGTTGAATAAGGATCTCTATGCATTGAAACCGGAAAACGAAAAGGAGATGGAACGCATCCTCAATCTCCATTACCTTACCAAGGAGATGGAGCGCCTCGGCGATCATGTGACAACCATCTGCCGCTGGATTGTGTACATGGAAAAAGGGCAGAGGCCGAAACTCAACGGACCGAAGTTGCAGAATCCAGCCATTCCCCGCGTCTGAACCCTATTGAGAGTTTTTCCGATACAATGAATTGCTTCGCTCTTCCAGATCGGGAAGCTCAAAGCCGCTTCGAGGCAGTCTCATGATAAAGAGACTGCCTTTTCCTACTTCGCTCTGTACTTCTATGCTTCCATGATGCACACCGGTGATGTGCTTGACGATGGAAAGACCGAGTCCGGTGCCTCCTTGGCTGCGGCTCCGGGCGGTGTCGACACGGTAAAAACGCTCAAAAATGCGCTCTTGGTCCTCAACCGGTATCCCGATGCCTTCATCCTTTACCGAGAAGGTGGCGGTCAAGTCATCCACATGACATGCCAGCGTAACAGGTGAACGTTCGCTTGAGTAGGCCAATGCATTCATCACGAGGTTTGTCAGAGCCTGGGTGATCAGCATGCCGCTGCACAAGATTTCATAACCCAGAGGATTGTCGATCTGTGTTGTCAGTGTGCTTTGTTTCTCCTCGAACCGGTATTTGCAGTTCTGCACAGTCTCCTCAATGATTTGTTCGACTTGTGTCCAAGTCATGGTGGGATGAGTATTTGACTGCTCGAGGCTGGAGAGCAGCAACAAATCATCGACAATGCGTTTCATATTGCTTGCCTGACGATGGATGACTTGGCCGAACTGCCTCAATTGTTGTTCGGTCCGTGCTTCCAGCAAGGCCTCGGAAAAACCGGTGATCGAAGTGATCGGCGTTTTCAATTCATGGCTGACATTTGCCACAAAATCCTTTCGAATCTGTTCCAACCTCGTCAGTTCAGTCATATCCTGGATCGATACCACCAACGATTTGTTCAACCCTTTGGACTGGGTCAGCGGAGAACAGAGAAAGCGAAGGGTTCTTGCTTTGCGCTTTCCTACCAGTATGGCGCTCTCCCCATAGAGATGATTGTACTTGGCAACGGTAAGCGACGTTGCAGTACCGTCCTTGGAGCATGTGTTGCAGGCCGAAAGCACCTCGGTCGAAGAGATTACCTCGCCCAGCCTGCGTCCGGTTGGATCACCGCCAAGCAGTTTGACCGCCTCGAGGTTGGCCACCTCTATGACAAGGTTGGAATCCAGCAGCAGGATTCCCTCGTGCAGGTTGTCCATGATGGCCTGCAAACGGTTGTGCGAGGTTTCCAAACGATCACGGTTTGTTTTCAGCAATGAGGCCATATGCTGCATTGAAGAGGCAAGGTCGGCCATCTCCTTTGGGCTCTGGATCGAAAGTCGTTCGTTCAGGTTCCCTTGGGCATAGTGTTTTGCCAAGGTCTGGATTTTCTTCAGGGGTTTGGTGAGCAGCATGATCGAAACGGTGGTAATACCAAGAAGAAGCAGCACAAGAATGGCAAGATTGCCCAAAAACATCTGCTGATACGTTTCTTTGTACCCGCTGAGCTGACTCAATGTTTTCGAGACTCGAATGACTGCAATGGTGGGATGGTTTTCCACCGAGCGTGCATAGTAGAGCACCGGAAGATTCTCGGTTGCACTTGTCCGCTCACTGGATGCACTTCCCTTGTCCAGAGCCTCTTGTACTTCCTGCCTCCAAAGGTGATTGTTCAACTGTGAGATGTCGAATTCCGAATCGAAGAGCACTTGGCCGTCGTGGGCGATCAAGGTGATTCTGGTTGCCGTCGACTCTGCATATGCATCAAAGTGACCCTCCTGCCAGGGTTGTGAGTATCGAGAGACAATATCGTACAGGTATTCGGCATTTCCTTTCAGCTCGGCATAGGTGGACTGCCGAAGGGCTGCACTGAAAGCCCTGTTGGAAAGACTGTAACTGAGTGTAAGGCTCAACATGAGGAGAATGAGGGAGGAAACGAGTAAATTGGAACGGATGCTTGAGAATTTCATGGTACCAACTCCCTGGCAAGGTAAGAATCGTGCATGAAAATACTGTAGCAAGGAAGGATGGGCCAAACAAGGACGCCAGCCGTATTTCACAGTTTTCTCATATCTTATACATACCTTTCTTCTTTGTATGTTTTGTGATAAAATTTTTTCACCATTATTTCAGGGAGCATGCGATGAACGTCAGTGTGCAGGAAAAAGAACCTGCGTACCTCTATGATACTCCGCTGTTGCATCAATCGTCCTTTTGGTCACAAGTAAAGCAAAAACAGGGTTACGAAACGAAAGCTTTTGATATCAAGGTCCGTTCGGAAGACTTGCAAGGGTCTCCCGCCTCATCCTATATACTGGACGACGTGCTTGTCCAGCTGGTTCCCGTCAATCGGGAGCAGAGCATCGGCTATGTCCCGTATGGTCCGGTTCTCAGTCCCCAGGAGGATCGAATGGGGCTTTTTTTGGAAGAACTGTCCATGAATCTGCAGGAAAAGCTTCCCCGGCACTGCATCCTGCTGCGCTATGACCTTCCTTGGAAAACCATCTGGGAGGATGAGGATCTTCCTCTCACTCTCCAAAATCTCAGGTTGAACTGGGGAACGAGCAAGCGAAGTCTGCACAAGTCGGTTTCCAACCAGCTGCCCAGTGATACCATGCTCATCGACCTCAGGCCGGGCGAAGAGGAAATCCTGTCACGGATGCATCACAAAACCCGGTACAACATCAATTTGGCCTTACGTAAAGGCGTTCTGGTGCGTCAAGTCGGACACGACCATCTCGATACCTTCTACGACCTGTACCGCCAGACCTGCGCACGCAATCGCATCAATTTGCATGACCGCTGTTTCTTTGATTCGCTCTATGGACCTGTCGATGAGAGTGCCGGTGTTGTCTTGCTGATGGCCTTCTATGAGGGAATTCCGCTCAGTGCAATGTTCCTCAGCCGTTCAAAGAACCGGGCGACCTACCTCTATGGCGCCTCTTCCTCGCTTATGCGAAACACCATGAGCACCTATGCACTGCAATGGGGTGCCATCAAGCTGGCAAAAAGCTGGAACTGCAGCGAATACGATCTGTTCGGCGTCTCGCCAACGAAGGAGAAGGAGCATCCGATGAGCGGACTCTACTCCTTCAAGAAAGGGTTTGGAGGGAGCATGCTGCATCGCATGGGGTGTTGGGATTTCGCCTACAACAGCGAGGATGCCCAAACGCTCTTTGCCTATGAGATGGTCGGTGAGGGCTATCACCAAAGCTGAAAGAGCAGGCGCACATTGCCTCCGCAGATCATCCCCAGCTCTGAGGCTTTTGCATTGGAAAGGTCGTAGGCTCTTACTTGATTGCTGGTCGTCTGCCTCGCATCCTCGATTGCCTTTGCTTCGACTGAGCCGCCTCCAACGGTTCCCTCAACCGTCCCATCCTCGAACACTGCCATCTGAAATCCGACATCGCAGGGAGCAGAGCCATGCTTTTCAATGACACGCACCAGGCAGAATTTCTGTTCAGTCCGAGCCAGGCGTTCCAGCAGGTTCCTGTCCAGTTGCACCACATGCTTCTCTGTGCGTACTGTTTGGATGATTTGAGCCAGAATGGAAACGGCAATCTCGCCGGCGGTCACCGCCCCGATGTCCAGGCCGATCGGAGAGTGGACTTGATCAAGCTGCGCTTGGGAGAATCCAAGATTTCTCAGATTTTCGAAGGTAGCAGCTACTTTCGACTTGCTGCCGATCATGCCGATATAGCGGTGATTGAGTCCCAGGATTTTCTGAAGACAGAGTTGGTCGTAGCTGTGGCCGCGTGTTGCGATGACAAAGTAGGGCCTGATCCAACCATGCTCCCCATCCAATGCCTGATCAAAGGGAGCACACACACACTGTGCACCACAAAAGCGCGTATTGTTGCAATACTGCTCCCTCTCATCGATGACGGTTATCCTGTATCCGAGACGGGATGCAAAAGCAACCAGCTCAAGGGCGATGTGCCCACCACCACAGACAACCAATTCGACATCGGTCTGCAATCTTTCTTCCAAAACCTCGCCGCCGGCTGCATCGCAGCTGCCCCAAAGCAATGCTGCATTGCTGTAGAGTGCTTCATCTCCTACATGAGGGCCGCTTATCACGGTCTTTCGAGTGACATCCCCGTTTTTCAGGGCATTGAGCAACAAGTTGTGGTATTTCATCAGCAAAGCAACTCCTTCATGGCTTGGATGGTATAATCGATTTCTTCGTGTGTCGTTGCAGGGCCGCAACTGAAGCGAAGTGTTCCTGTTTGAAGTGTTCCCAGACTTTGATGGGCCAGTGGTGCACAGTGCAGGCCGTAGCGGGTTTGGATGCCGTACTCTGCATCGAGGCGGTAGGCAAGCTCGGCAAGGCCGAATCCCTCGACGATGATGCTGATCACGCTGGTACGCTCTTCCATGGTCTTTGGACCGATGACTCGGATACGGCTGTCACCGAGAAAATAGGAGAGCAGTCGATTGCAGCTGGTTCGGTCCTGATCGCCCCTCTTTCCAAGGCTTGCCAATGCAGCACCAAGCCCTACGATGCCCACAATGTTTTGGGTTCCCGCCTCGAGTCGGTCAGGCAGCAGCTCAGGCATCGAAAAGCTTTCGCTTCTGCTGCCTGTTCCTCCTCCTACCGAAGGAGTGATTCTCTTGGCAAGATGGGGGGAAAGGACCAAGCCGCCGACTCCCTGCGGCCCTGCAATCCCCTTGTGTCCGGTGAAAGCAATTGCATCAATGACTCCTTCCTCGAGCCGGCATTCGACGGCAGGTGTTCCTTGGGCTGTGTCTATGCAGGTCCAGAGGCCCAACTGGTGGGCTATTGTTCCCGCCTCCCTGATCGGTTGGATGGTGCCTGCAACATTGGACGCGCTGGTAAGGATGAGGGCCTTGGTTTGGGGTTTGACCAAGGAAGGGATTGTTTCCAAGATGATTCGGCCTTGCTTGTCGCAGGGAATCACCGAATAGGGGATGCGGTGCAGATGCACTGTTCGCATCACTGCATTGTGCTCCACACCGCTTACCAGCACATGGTCGTCTGGTGTGAACAAGCCTGCCACCAAGGTGTTGAGGGCGGTGGTGACATTGAGCGAGAACACCACATTCCTGCTTTCCCTGCATCCAAACAGTAATCCCAGTTTCTGGCGACAGTCCATCACCTGCTCCATCGCTTGGACGGCATGCTCATAACTTCCCCTTCCGGGATTGGAAGCATTTTCTGCAAGATAGGTGCTCATGGCTTGTATTACACCCGGAGCTTTTGGAAAAGAGGTCGATGCATTATCCAAATAGATTCGCCGCATGGGATGAGTTTACTGCAATACAGTGAAATAATCCATTAAAGTTTTAAAAAATCAATGGCTTATGCCCGATTCAGAAACCCATCCAGCGCTTCCAGCACGGCTCCCCCAATGGCATAGGCTTTCTCACTGACCGTGGTATGGTCGGCCTGTTCCCCCCTGGGATCGATATCCGCAACCTTGAAGTGGGCGGTGACATGCAAGCCTGAATTGAGCAGGCCCCTGAGCTTGCCGTCGATGGGAGCGAAAATCGGCTCACCATCAACGGTTGCAATGACCTGGCCTGTGTGAACCAAGTCACCGATGGTGCACTGTGATCTGAAAATTCCAGCCTTGGGGGAGTGGAGCACCCGCTCTTCTCCGAATCCGTTCACAAGGCCGGGAATGCCGGTGTTGGGGATTGCACAACCCGATTTGAGGATGCGTCCAAGGCTGTGTCCTCGTTTGGTTTCAATGACGATGTCTGCATCCACTCCAGCCTCAAACCCAGGACCAAGGGTGATGACCAGTGGAGCATCATCGATATGGGTGCCCAGATTCCGTTTGGCCATGATGGCATCCACCAGGCAAACGGGCTGGACCTCGTCAAGGCACTCCATGGCCGGGTCTGCCAGAACGGGGATGATGTCTTCATCGAACAGGTTGAACGCTTCTTTCACCGTAGCACACCTCTGCGCTGTGATTCCTTCAACCTCGACTCTTCCTTGAAACATAGCCTGGGCGAGGCTGACGGTGGTACGGATGACCGAGGGCTGCTCCGTTTCCAGGACAATGACACGGTAACCGCTGCGATGGAGCCTGAGAATGACTCCGGTCGCCAAATCACCGCCACCTCGCACCAATACCACCCTCCTCCCCAGGTTTCTCAAGCTGCTTCCGGTTGTTTGGTTGATCACTTTCATGACCTCGGCGATTACCGAGACAGCTATTTCCTGGGGTGTCTCACTTCCCAGGTCCAGACCGATGGGGCAGTAAAACTTTTGTATGGCTTGAGTCCGGCATTTCAAGGATGCAGCCAGCCTCTTGGCCTTATGCCGAGACCCGAGGACACCCAGATAGGCGATATCGCGGTCCAGAAGCAGCTTGGCAGACTCCTCGTCGAAGGCATGGCTGGCAATGACGCAGACGGTACGAGCATTGATGCTTGCCTCCTCAAGGGCTTTTTGCATCGTCTCTGCGACGATTCGCTTCTTTGCAAAGGGAAACAGGTCCTCGGTTGCAAACTCCGCCCGGGTTTCCACGACCTGGGTGGGTAGGCCCACCGCATGAGCTAGTTGTGCAACCGCCTGGTTGACGTGTCCTCCCCCTATGAGCAGCAGGTTGTGCGCCTTGACCGGGAGGCTCAAATAACAAGTCCAATTGTTGGTCTCGATGTAGCGGGGAACATTGTTCTCAAGGACCTGATGCGCCTGTTCGAGGAATTGTGGATGCACTTCACCGATGGTGGCCCCTCCTTCACAAAGCCCCATCAGGGCAATTGAAGGCTGGAGTTGCAAGCCCATTACATGGTGCAATTGATGGGCCTCCCAAGCCCTGAATTGGCTGAACGCTTTCTGCATGCTTTCGGTGGTGCAGGCCAGCAGCAGCAGGTGCACCGTCCCTGCATCGCTGACTTCCCCCTGCCGGACAGTGAACGCGAGATGGCGTGATTGCTCTTGTGAGGACAGAAGATCGAGGGCTTGGCGCTGTGCGTAGGCCTCGGTTTCCCCGCCGCCGATTGTTCCGGTGACGATTCCCGCTTGATCGACCACCATGGCACCCTGGCTCCGGCTTGCCGATCCTTCGGTTTTCAGGATGATGACAAACACAAAGGCTTGATTGTGTTCGCCCAGGTATGAGGCTTGTTGCAGTACTGTGGTATTCATGGTTCCTTCCTGAAGAGTAGTGTATTGGTTTGCAAAGAACCAAAATAGATGGGGATTGCATCCAACGAGCGAGCGAGGGTTGTCATCGTCTCAGATCCTGTGTTCTCAGCTTGGTTGCAAAGCACCAGGGTCCTTCCGGCTGCACCCTTGAGGACCCCGTCTTGATGATGCAACAAATACAGATATGCTTCATCGTCGGCCACCCTGTGCCCGTCCTGGTTCCAGCCGAAGCAACACCGGCCAAGTTCCTGCCCCCACCCTGACATGCCCATGACAGCAAGCGTTGAGGTGGTGAAGTCCGGGACAACGGGATCGCAGTCGCTGTGGAGTTTCAAGGGTTTGTGGCGGGCTCCGTCGGCTTCGAGCACAAGAACATCATAGAAATCCATCAGTGTCTCCAGATGAGAGAGAGGAGGAGCGAGTGCCTTATCCTTCCCCTCGCATGCATAGAAGACGCGCTCACCCTGCTTCGGTGTATGCCTGAAAACCCGCTCGTCGCTATAGTAGATGTCGCAGCCATAGTCGCGAAGTCGGGGAAGCTCCAGCTTTGTGGTGGTGGAGACCAGGACGCGTTTGCCGAATTTGGCGTAGTGGAGGGCAAGTGCCGTCAAGGCGGTGGTTTTTCCCCCGCTGCCGGTGATGCTGATGCATCCGCATTCTCCGTTGATGAAAGCGCACAGCGCTTCAAGAAGTGTAGCCATGGGGAAAACTGTACCACTGTCGATTCTGTGTTGCAAGGGAAACGGATTTCTTTCATCACTGGTTGGAATTCGGTTGGCTTGTATACTTATGGCATGGAAACACAACAAAGACAGGCTGTCGGTGTCGATATCGTAGGCAACCGATTTACACTCTGCATTCTGGATGAGGATGGCAAGCATCCCAGCTATTATTCAGGAAGAGTCGACACCCCGCTTGGGCAGGCGCACTTTTTCAACAAGGTGGGAAAAAGGAGGCTGTTGATGCCTTCGTCAGACCTTGCCGTATTGGCTTTGAAGCTGTTGGAAAGCTCACAGGTGGTGATCAAGGATGAACAGGAACATTATGCGGTATGGGCTGCTGCCGGTGTTGAACGAGGCCGGCACATGGCACGCTTTGCAGCACTGCAGCTCCACCAAGGAAGCGACTCCTCCATTCCGATCACCGCGAAGCAGGAACAACAGCTTTTGCTGTTGCAGGATGCAGAGCTCGCTTCGCTTCTCTCGGTGGTCGGCACCAGCCAACAGATAGCAGAGGATGT